>JAGLLT010000021.1 GCA_023140385.1 Candidatus Omnitrophota bacterium | reverse complement strand
AAAACAAAAGGCCTTCCCAGATTCTGCGGCGGTTTCGTAGGATACATAGGTTATGATATGGTGCGTTTTATCGAAGACCTGCCTGAAAAGTCAAAGGACACTTTGAAACTCCCGGATTCCATTTTAATGCTGACCGACACCATTCTCATCTTTGACAACATCAACAAAACCCTGAAGGTAGTATCCAACGCTTTTGTAAAAGGCCAAAAAGTTGAAGATGCCTATAATTTGGCAATAAAAAAAATAGATACTATTATTGATTTATTAAAAAAAGAAAGCCGGCGGAGCAGGCAACCGGTCCACCGGAGAAAAAAAGCTAAGAGTCCCGTAACGTCTAATATGACCAAGGCCGGATTTAAGCAAATAGTTAAAAAAGCAAAGGAGTACATTAGAAAAGGCGACATCATCCAAGTTGTACTCTCGCAACGGCTTAAGACCCAAATAAGGACAAAACCTTTTAATATATACCGCGCCTTGAGGTATGTCAATCCGTCACCTTATATGTATTATCTTAAATTTAAGGATCTGAAGCTTATTGGCTCATCACCGGAAATAATGGTTCGATTAGAAGACAACTCAATAGAATTAAGGCCCATTGCCGGAACACGGCCGCGCGGAAAAGACGAAAAAGAGGATGAAAAACTGATAAAAGATCTTCTCAGCGACCCCAAGGAAAGGGCGGAACACATTATGCTGGTCGACTTAGGCAGAAATGACATCGGCCGGGTTTCTAAATACGGAAGCGTTAAAGTGCCGGAGTTGATGGGCGTTGAAAAGTATTCACATGTCTCACATATAGTAAGCGGCTGCGCCGGAAAACTTAAAAAGGGAAAGGATATGTTTGACGTAATAAAAAGCACCTTTCCCGCGGGTACAGTTTCAGGAGCCCCTAAAGTCAGAGCCATGGAAATCATTGAAGAGCTGGAGCGGGATAAAAGAGGGCCTTATGCCGGATGTGTTACCTACTTCAGTTTCTCAGGAAATTTAGATTCCTGTATTATCATTCGGACTATCATAGTAAAGGGCCGGACGGCCTATATCCAGGCCGGAGCCGGCATAGTGGCGGACTCCGTAGCCGAAAAGGAGTATCAGGAGACAATTAATAAAAGTAAGGGTATGCAAAAGGCAATTGAATTAGCGGAAAATTCAGAAGGGCTTATGAGCGATGATTTTAGTTATTGATAACTATGACTCATTTACCTACAACCTGGTGCAATATCTCGGTGAGATGGGAGAAAAGTTAAAAGTCTACCGTAATGATAAAATTTCGCTTGATGATATTTCGGATATGCGTCCCAAGCGTATTGTTATCTCACCGGGGCCGGGAAGGCCGGATGAGGCGGGTATTTCCAAGGCTGTTATAAAGGAGTTTGGCCCGAAGGTGCCTGTTTTAGGTGTTTGCCTGGGGCATCAGTGTATTGCCGAGGTTTTCGGCGGGCGTGTACTAAGGGCAAAAAGAATTATGCATGGTAAAACTTCTCTTATATATCATAACGGCGGAGATATATTTAAAACGGTAAAAAATCCTTTTGAGGCCACCAGATACCACTCGCTTATCGTTGAAAAGAAATCTCTTCCTCGATGTTTAAAAATAACCGCCCGCACTAAAGACAATGAAATAATGGGAATTAGACACAAAAACCTGCCAATCCGGGGGGTACAATTTCATCCTGAATCAATCTTGACCCTTGAAGGAAAAAAAATCTTAAACAATTTTATAAAACTTGACTAATTGTTTTTGGAGTAATTTATAATGAGTATAAAAGAGGCAATACAAGAAGTTATCAAGGGCAATAGTTTAAGCGAAGACCAAATGGCCGGGGTATTCGAGCAGATTATGAGCGGTGGAGCTACAGACGCCCAGATCGGCTCATTTTTAACCGCCCTCAGATTAAAAGGAGAAACGGTAGAAGAGATAACCGGAGCCGCCGGGATAATGAGGAAAAAAGCGACAAAGCTTAAGGTTAAAACATCCGTCAATATTAATGAAGAAACGGTCATTGATACCTGCGGCACGGGGGGTTCGGGCACAAATACCTTCAACGTTTCTACCATCTCAGCCTTTGTTGTTGCCGGCTGCGGAGTAAAGGTAGCTAAACACGGCAACAGGTCCATCTCAAGCCAGTGCGGCTCAGCGGACGTCCTTAAAGAACTGGGAGTCAATATTGACTTATCGCCCGAAAAGGTAGCCGACTGCGTCAAAAAAATCGGAATCGGATTTTTATACGCCCCTTTGTATCACGGGGCCATGAAATACGCTATTGGGCCAAGAAGAGAAATTGGAATAAGAACGATTTTTAACGTCCTCGGGCCCCTGACTAATCCTGCCGGCGCGGACAGTCAGATAATAGGCGTCTATGACGAAAGCCTCACGGAGGTCATTGCCCGGGTGTTAAAAAATCTGGGTACGCGCCGCGCCTTCGTTGTTCACGGATTAGACGGCCTGGATGAAATTACGGTTACCTCCGGCACAAAAGTATCAGAACTAAGAGACAATAAAATACAAACCTACTGTATTAAGCCGGAAGATTTCGGTATTCCCCGTTCCACCCTAAATGATATTCGCGGTAAAGATGCCAAAGTAAATGCTGAGATTGCCCTCAACGTGCTAAGCGGCGAAAAGGGGCCAAAACGCGATATAGTGCTTTTGAATTCGGCGGCCGCGTTAACAGCCGCCTCTAAAACCGATGATATTCAGGCCGGAATAAAAATTGCCGAAGAGTCAATAGACTCTCAACAAGCTATTAACAAACTTAATCAACTAAAAAAAGTAAGCAACGAATTATGATAAATAAGATTATAGCAAGAAAAAGGAAAGACATTGAAGAGCTAAAAGCGCGTATGCCGCTCAATAAGCTAAAAGATAAAATAAAGGCGCTTTCCCGGGGTAATCTATTTCATAACGCCCTCAAAAAACGGGATAAGATATCAATTATTGCCGAACTCAAAAAGTCCTCACCTTCAAAAGGGCTCCTTATGCCTGACTTCAACCTCCTTGAGGCGGCCCGTCTTTACGAAGAAGGCGGAGTTGAGGCCATAAGTGTTCTTACCGAAAAAAACTTTTTTAAAGGGGAATTGGACTATGTCAAATTATTAAGGAAGAGTGTCAGGCTGCCTATTCTCCAAAAGGACTTCTTTATTGACGAATATCAGATATATTATGCCGCTTATCTGGGGTCTGATGCCATACTGTTAATTGCCCGCGTACTAAGCAAAGAAGAAATTTCCGCGTTTATGACGCTCGCTAAAAGCCTGAACATAGCCGTCCTGACAGAGGTACATGATGAAGCGGACATAAAAAAGGTTCTTTCTTTAGAACCGGCCATTATAGGCATAAACAACAGAAATCTTGAAACACTTGAAGTTAATCTCGAAAATACCGCGAAACTCAGGACATTAATTCCGGAAGATAAAAGTATTATCCTGGTCTCCGAAAGCGGCATTAAAACACGCGGCGACATCATCCTCCTTGAAAAACTGGGCATAAACGCCGCCCTGATAGGTGAAACCTTTATGAGAAGCGGTGATATAAAAGAAAAAATAAAAGAAATAAGGGGCAATGATAAATGACAAGGATTAAGATCTGCGGAATAACCAACTTAGAAGATGCTCAAATGGCAATTGAAGCCGGATGCGACGCCCTGGGTTTTATTTTCGCCGAATCGCTAAGACGGATTAATATTGAAAACGCCAGCTACATACTTAAATCTATTCCTCCTTTTATCAACTGCGTAGCTGTTTTTGCCAATCAGCCGGTCTCCTTCATTAAAGAAGTTTTGAGAAACTGCCCCTTTGATACCCTGCAGTTTCACGCGGACGAAAACCACCAATTTATACTCCAGTTTAAGCCCCATAAAAAAATCATAAAAACCATAAGAATAAAGGATATTGACAGCCTTAACGGCGCCGAAGAACACAGGGAAGCTGACGCCTTTTTATTAGATACCTATTCCAAAGAGTTCAGCGGCGGAACAGGGCGCACTTTTGACTGGGAGGTTGCCCGACAGGCAAAAAAGCTAAATAAACCAATAATCCTGTCCGGCGGCCTCAATCCTCAAAACGTAAGCGAAGCGATTAAGACGGTAAAACCCTACGCCGTTGACGTTTCTTCGGGGGTGGAAGAAGCGCCGGGTAAAAAACTGAAAAGCCTCATTGAAGACTTTATATTAAAAGTGAAAAAGGAGGAAATATGAGACCCAATAAAGCGGGTTATTTCGGAATTTTCGGCGGAAAGTTTGTTCCCGAGACCTTAATGAACGCCCTTAGTGAATTGGAAAAAGCGTACTGTAAACTTAAAACAAATAAAGATTTCCACTCTGAATTAAACTTTTATCTTAACTATTATGTGGGGCGGCCCACACCGCTCTACAAAGCAAAAAGGCTTTCGGCGGAAATAAACGGCCCCGTGATTTACCTAAAAAGGGAGGACCTCGCGCACACTGGCGCTCATAAAATCAATAATACTATAGGACAGGTTTTGCTGGCAATTAAGATGGGTAAAACCCGCATTATTGCTGAAACGGGCGCCGGGCAGCACGGTGTCGCTACAGCCACAGTCTGCGCCTTATTTAATTTGAAATGCCACATCTATATGGGAGACGAGGACATCAAGAGACAAAAACTAAACGTCTCAAGAATGAAACTCCTGGGGGCGGAAATAATTCCCGTCCACAGCGGAAGCAAAACACTCAAAGACGCCACCAATGAAGCAATTAGAGACTGGGTTACTAACGTGAAGAATACCTACTATGTACTGGGTTCTGTAGTCGGCCCGCATCCATATCCAATGATGGTTAGAGACTTTCAAACCATCATCGGCAACGAAACAAAAAAACAGATTATGGAACTTGAAGGAAAACTGCCGGACTATTTAGTTGCCTGCGTAGGCGGTGGAAGCAATTCTCTCGGATTATTCTATCCTTTTGAGAAAACAAAGGTTAAATTCATAGGTATAGAAGCTGCGGGTTACGGCATCAAATCATACAAGCATGCCGCCTCTCTTATAACAGGTGAGGTCGGCATCCTTCACGGCTCAAAAAGTTACCTTTTGCAAGATAAAAACGGACAGGTCCTAAACGCTCATTCAATAGCCCCCGGCTTAGATTATCCGGGAGTGGGCCCGGAGCACTCCTACTATAAAAAGACAAAAAGGGCTGAATACGATGCTGTAACCGACAAAGAGGCCTTAGAGGGATTTAAGCTTCTCGCCAGGACAGAAGGCATTCTACCCGCTCTTGAACCTTCTCACGCGCTTTACTACCTTAAAAAAAAGGCCGGACGCTTCAAGAAGAAGGACATTATCGTTATGTGCCTGTCGGGGCGCGGAGACAAGGATGTCGAAGCTGTATCTGAAGCTCTGGGTATTAAATAAGCAACGGGATTAAGGATTAAGTAAAAGCGGGGATTAAGTGAAAAAAACTTAATTCTTAGAGTGAACAAAGTGAGCGTCTTAATCCTTAGAGTGAGCGAATGCGAACGTCTTGTAAACATATTATACGAGGGCAATAAAATGAATAAAATTGAAAAGAAATTTAAAGAACTTAAAGAAAAGGGGCGGAAGGCCTTTATTGCCTACTTAACCTGCGGGGATCCTGATTTAAAAACCACCAAAGAACTGATTAAGGTGTTATGTAAAAACGGGGTTGACCTGATAGAATTAGGCGTTCCTTTTTCCGATCCGCTGGCAGACGGGCCGACAATACAGGCGGCCTCACAGCGCGCCCTGAGTAATCATATCAGCCTTAAAAGTATCTTTAAGATGGCGAAGGAGCTCGAAGCCTCAATTAAAGTTCCTCTTGTAATGATGAGTTATTATAACCCTATATTTCACTATGGGATAAGAAATTTTGTAAAAGATGCCAAAGATAATGGCATAGACGGAATTATCATACCTGACTTGCCGGCGGATGAAGCGGGCCAGATTGAACTCTTCGCCAGAAAGGCTGATTTGGCTACTATCTACTTCGTAGCGCCCACGTCGGATGAAGCAAGGATAAAAACAGCTGTGTCTCACTCCAAAGGGTTTATTTATTACGTCTCCCTGACCGGCGTGACGGGCAGTAGAAAAAGTCTTCCGTCACAGATAAAAAAGGACATCATCAGAATAAAAAGTTTCACAAAAAAACCTGTTTGCGTCGGATTTGGCATATCTTGCGCCAAGCAGGCCAAAGACATAGCCGCTTATGCCGACGGAATTATCGTAGGTAGCGCTATAATAGATAAGATTCATCTGGCCGGTTCAAAAAAGAAGGCCTTAATCGACGTTGGCCTTCTGGCCTCAAAATTAGCCAAAGCCGTTCATTAGAAGGAGAAAAATCACGTGAAGATATCCCGAAACGATGTCTTTATTTTTATATTAGCCGGTGGCAGAGGAACGCGCTTTTGGCCGTTATCCAGAAAAGGCCGCCCTAAGCAGTTCCTGCGAATATTCAACTCCCAGTCTATGTTAGAAAAAACTTATAATAGATTTAAGGGGATTGTCGCTTCTAAGCAGATATTTATCATCACTTCATCGGCGCAGTTAAAAGATATAAAAAAACAGCTTCCTCAAGTGCCGCTGAAAAATTTTATCCTCGAACCGGAGCCGCGCGGAACCGCCGCGGCTATAGGGCTGGCAGCTGCCTGCCTAAAAGGAAAAAACCGACAAAACGTAATGGTCATTGTCCCGGCCGATCAACACATAACCTCTGACAAAATATTCAGAACTACCGTCAAAAGGGCGGTTTCCCTGGCCTCCTCCGGAAACTTGATAACCATTGGCATAAAACCGACCTTCGCGGCCACCGGATACGGCTATTTAAAGTTCGGTGAGCGCGTAAAAAGCGCCTCAACTTACGGATATAAAGTCGAGAAATTCATTGAAAAACCGTCTCTGGCAAAAGCGAAAAGATTTCTATCTTCAGGAAGCTATTACTTCAACTGTGGTATGTTTGTCTGGCGGCAGGACATCTTTCTCGATGAGATTAAAACCCATATGCCTTCTCTGGCTAAAACCCTTAAAATAAGCGGGGAGAAGGTTTTTTCCCGTGAAAAAAAGATTAAATCAATAAGTTCTAACTATAAAAAATTAAAACCTATTTCAATTGACTACGGACTTATGCAGAAAACAAAAAAGATACTGGCTATCAAAGCCGGCTTCGGATGGTCCGACCTGGGCAGCCTGAAAAGCCTGGAGGAGATTGGGCTTAAAAAACAAAAGTCGAACATTATTATTAACGCCTTATCTGTCAGTGACAATACCGACAGCTGTATAATTTACGGAGAAAAAAACCACCTGATTGCCACCATTGGAGTCTCAGGGCTGATTATCATCCAGACTCCCGACGCGACCTTAGTCGCTAAAAAAGAAGAAGCCCAAAAAATTAAAAAGATTGTTGATAGGTTAACCGGCAGTAAGCAACTAACAAAGTATGCCTGAAAATTCGATGAGAATAATGGGATTAGACGTAGGAAGTGTGCGGATAGGGGTAGCTTTAAGTGACAAAACAAGGACAATCGCCCAAAGTTTCAAAACTATTACGCGGAGCATTCTTGACTCTGATATTCAAGCGCTAAAGAAAATAGTTATCGATAAGGAGGTCAGCCTTATTGTAATCGGCTTACCTTTAAATATGGACGGCACGTTAAGCAAGCAAACGGAAGCGGTACTTGAATTTTCCAGGGTCGTTCAGGAAAAAATAGGCCTTCCCGTCGAAAACTACGATGAACGCCTTACTTCCAAAGAAGCGGAATCGGCATTGATTTTAGAAAACCTCTCCAGAAGAAAAAGGAAACAAAAAATAGACAAGGTGGCCGCTTGTTTAATCCTTCAAACTTATCTGGAATACAAAAGTAAAGGTTGAGAATATGAAATATGTCATTAAACAGCTTAAAAATAAGTTACAGATAGTTTTTATCCCTATGGCTTCAAGAAAGTCGGTCTCCGCGTCAATCTGGGTCAAAACGGGAGGAAGATATGAAAACGCGGCTAATTCCGGCATCTCTCATTTTTTAGAGCATCTGGTCTTCAGAGGAACTAAAGAAAAAACCGCCAAAGACATCAAGCAGTCCATCGAAGGTGTGGGAGGCAGCCTTAACGCCTTTACCTCGCAGGAGACAACCTGTTACTTTGCCAAGGTTCCTCAAAAGTACGCGGTCAGAGCAATAGATGTCATTTCCGACATAGTTATAAATCCCCTGATGAAAACCGAGGACATCGTAAAAGAAAAAATGATTATTGCCGAAGAGATAAGAATGTATAAAGATATGCCCGCTTACCATGTCAGCGACGTCTTGGGTGAAATTATGTGGCCCGGCCATCCGCTGGGCAGGTCTTTGGCAGGCACCTATAAAACGGTAAACGCGACATCCCAAAAGATGCTTGAGGATTATAAGCAAGAACATTATTGTCCCTCAAATATGGCCTTAATAATTACCGGCTCAGTAAAAATCGATAGTCTATCTAAAAAAATAAACAGCCTCTTCGGATTATTGAAACCGGGAGGGCGGGGCAATTTTAAAAACTATGTCAACAGGCAGAAAAAAGCAAGCTTTAATTTTCTAAACAAAGATACCGAACAGACTCACCTGTCCTTAGGATTTCACACGCCTTCAAGAAGTCACCCCGACAGATACGCCTTTGGCGTTTTAAGCGTTATACTGGGAGGCAATATGTCATCAAGGTTATTTGAAAAGGTAAGAGAAGAGTCCGGACTGGCCTACCAGATTTCAACCTCGATAAAAAAATATTGCGACACCGGTGTTTTTACTATTGATGCCGGCATAAGAAACAAAAAAACCATAGAGGCGCTTGGCCTTATACTTAAAGAATTAGCGCTGATTAAGAAAGAAACCGTCAAAACAGACGAACTCAAAAGGGCCAAAGAATTCCTTACAGGGCAGCTGCTTATCAACCTGGAGGATACTATGGACAATATGCTGTGGGCCGGTGAAAAGGTTACCCTTGAGGGCAGAATGCCGGACATTAAAAAAATACTCAAACAAATTGAAGTAGTTTCAGTTGATGACATAAAGAGAGTTGCCGGCAGTATCTTAAAAGAAAACAACCTTAACCTCGCCTCAATCGGCCCCTTAAAAAAAGATATAAAACAAATTAAACGCGTAATAAACGATTTCAGCTAAAAAATGGAAAAATCACTTAAAATTTTTGAGATTTTCGGTATCAAGGTCAGGATTCACTTCACCTTCCTGCTCTTACCGGCCTTTGTGGGATTCGGAGTTTTCTTTAGACAGGGGGGAATGAACGCGGTGAGGAGCATTGTTTTTGTTATGTTTCTCTTTACCTGCGTAATATTCCACGAAATCAGCCACTCACTGGTTGCTCAAAAATTCAAGATAAAGGTAAAACACATAACACTGTTTCCGATAGGCGGCATAGCCTTTATGGAACGAATGCCTGATAAACCAAAGCAGGAGTTCCTTATGTCTTTAGCCGGCCCGTTATTTAATATTGTTTTGGCTGTTTTACTTTTTTATCCGCTTTACCTCATTATGGGCAGAGATATAAAAGCACTGAGTATGGCTAATATTAGCTTTAATAGCTGGCGATCAACCATTCTCTGGATGTACTGGATTAATCCTATGCTGGCCCTTTTTAATCTCCTGCCGGCCTTTCCTATGGACGGAGGAAGGGCGTTGAGGGCTTTTTTGGCCGCTCATATGCCCTTTATCAAGGCCACGCGCATCGCCGTCAGTATAGGGCACTTTTTTGCCATTATCTTCGGCCTTACTGCAATGATAGTACAGTACCCTATATTAATGCTTATAGCCTTTTTTATCTACATCGCCGCTTCACAGGAAGAAAGGCAGGTAAAACTGAAGTACGCGCTAAAAGAGTTTAAAGTCAAAGATGTTGCCGCCGGAGAATATCATTCCATAAGGCCCGATACTCCTCTGTCCGGCGTTCTGGAGCTATCGCTTAAGACAACTCAACAGGACTTCCCCGTTGTAGAAGGAGACAGGGTTCTGGGAATATTAACCAGATATAATTTAATTTCCGCCCTACACGAACATAAGGGTGAGAATAAAGCTAAAGAAGCTATGACAAAGGAGGTTGTCAGGGTTAGCCTCGGGGAAACTCTAAATTCAGTTTATAGTAAGATGGCCGCCGCTAATTCAAAAACCGCGTTAATTTTGCAAAAAGGTGAATTAAAGGGTATAATAAGCGTGGAAGATATAGCCAGGGTGTATCAGTTACAGAGTAGTCGTTAATTTGGATAATGTCAAAAGTTGTATGAAAAATCGTGAGGGAACAGAATGGTTTTAAAGGAGTTATATTCATTGTAAAAATCCTAAATACTAAGCACTAAATACTAAACAAATCCAAATGTCCAAAACACAAATGACCAAAACAAAGACACTTAAGGTTTATAACATTTGAGCATTAGAATTTTGAGATTATTTAGGATTTAGATATTAGGATTTAGAGTTTGTTTAGAGTTTTTTAAACGTATAAAGAGTAAGTAGTTTTAACAATATGGTTAAAAAGTGGAGGCAATAAGGATGAATCTATTTTCTAGATTGAAAAGAAAAAAGCCGGTGGAAGTTGAAGAAAAGGGTAAAAAACAAAAGGCTGAAGGGTATCTTAAGAGAGAAGATGCCGAGGGTTCTAAAGAAAAAAAGGCGGCTATAAGCCAGGAAGAAAAAATTATTAAACGTACTAATAAGGCAAAAGATATTCTGGCCAAAAATGTTATGATTGGCAGGACAAGGGGTAAGAAATCGCACGGCCCCAGAGGCAATAAGGATGAATAAAAGGATTAAAGCCGGGCCTTCAATTTTAGCGGCCGACTTTTCCAACCTTTCCGTTGAGATAAAAAGAGCGGAGGACGCGGGGGTAGACTTCTTGCATTGCGACATAATGGATGGACACTTTGTCCCTAACATAACCTTTGGGCCGGCTATTATCCGGGATATCCGCAAACACACAAAACTAATTCTGGATGTCCACCTTATGATTGAAAAACCCCGCAAATTTTTAGAGGCCTTCGTGAAAGCGGGCAGCGACATTATCACCGTCCACATCGAAACGGTAGAGCGCCCTATCCAGCTAATAAAGGAAATAAAAGAGCTGGGGCTTAAGGCCGGCATTTCCCTTAATCCCCGGACACCTGTAAAAGATATAGCGCCTGTATTAAATATGGTTGATTTGGTGCTGGTTATGACCGTCAATCCCGGTTTCGGAGGGCAGGAATTTATCAGCAGCTGCCTTTCAAAAATAAAGCGGATAAGGCGGGCTTTTTCCGGAGATATAGAGGTAGACGGCGGCATAAACTACAAAACTGCCAAAATGGCAGTCGAAGCCGGAGCCAATATGCTGGTTGCCGGTACATATTTATTCGGCTCTGACAATATGAAAGGATCCGTTGAAAAATTAAAAGACATAAAGGTTTAAAATTCGGAACTGACGGTTGGCGAGCGCTTATAGCCAAGGAATTTACTTATAAAAACGTGGAAATCATGGCTCAGGCTGTCTGTGACTACGTAAATAAAATTAATAATAAAAATCACCGGGTAAAAATGGCAGTCGGCTATGATACACGTTTTTTATCAGACAAGTACGCGGAAATTATAGCCCGCGTACTGGCTGCCAACGGTATCAAGGCCCTACTCTCAAAGAGCTTTATTCCCACTCCCGCTTTAAGCCTTGCGGCCGGAAGACAAGGACTCTCCGGGGGTATAATGGTTACAGCAAGCCATAATCCCGCCGAGTTTAACGGTATAAAGTTCAAGACAAATATGGGCTCATCCGCCGGCCCGGAAATTACTGAAAAAATTGAGGCCTATATAGGTAAAAATAAGGTTAAAAGCCTTCCCTTTAAAACTGCCGTGACTAAAGGATTAATTGAAGAAACAGACAACCTTAGCGCTTACAAAAAGAACATCCGGAGTTTTCTGGATATGAAAGCCCTGAATAGATGCAAATTAAATGTTCTGATTGACAGCATGCACGGCGCTTCTAACGCGATTATTTTGGATATCCTCAAGTCATCCGGGATAAATGTTACTATTTTGCGTGAAAAACCGCGGGCTGACTTCGGAAACGTTCCTCCCGAGCCGATCGCGAAAAATCTTAAACAGTTAACCTCTTTAATGAAAGAGGGAGAATACGACATTGGCCTTGCCACAGACGGTGACGGCGATCGCCTGGCAGTAATTGCTCCCGGAGGGCGGTTTATCACCTCCAGCGAAGTTTTTGGCCTTTTGATTATATACTTTACGCGCTGCAAGAATGAAAGTGTCGCCATAGGTAAAACCATCTCATCCTCTGACCTGATTAACAAAATATGTGAAAGCTATAATTTAAACCTGATCGAAACTCCAATTGGCTTCAAATATCTGGCAAACCTGATGATAAACGAAAAGGTATCACTGGCGGGGGAAGAGTCGGGCGGTATTGGAATACGAAACTACCTGCCTGACCGCGACGGACTCCTCATACAACTTCTACTTCTTGAAATGCTCTCAAAAACCGGCAAGTCTATTGTAGAGCTTTTAGGAGAAATGAAAAAAAACTTCGGCAAATTTTATTACCAGAGGGCGGACTTTAAGTTTCCCGGGCAGACGCGTGAAAAGCTGAAATCAAAAATAAAAAATTACCGGTCAGAGACAATAGCTAATAAGAAAATAAAAGAAATAAAAAAGATAGACGGAATAAAATTTATTCTTGATGACGGAAGCTGGCTTCTCTTCAGATTTTCCGGAACAGAACCCGTCTTAAGGATATACGCCGAGTCAAATACAAAAAAGTCAACGTCCGCTATGATAAACTTCGCGGCAAAGTTAATTAAATAGTATAATCCCATGCATTATAATCAAAAACTAATAAGAAATTTTTGCATAATCGCCCACATAGACCACGGTAAATCAACCCTATGTGACCGGCTTCTCGAATTTACCGGAGCTATCAGCAAGCGTGACTTAAAAGAGCAGCTGCTTGACGATATGGACTTAGAGCGTGAACGCGGAATAACCATTAAGGCGTCCGCTGTAAGATTTTCTTATAAACACACTGATAACAAAAAATACATTCTAAACCTGATTGACACTCCCGGGCACGTAGACTTTACCTACGAAGTATCTAAATCCCTTTCCGCCTCCGAGGGGGCGCTGCTGCTGATTGACGCCTCTGAGGGCATAGAAGCCCAGACCGTAGCTAACTACCATTTAGCTAAAGAAAGTAATTTAAAGATTATTCCCGTAATAAATAAAATAGACCTACAGCACGCGGACATAGAGGGAACTAACAATCAGCTGGTAAACGCTTTAAAGTTTAACAAAGAAGATATCCTTCTTTCCAGCGCTAAAAAGGGTGAGGGAATAAAAGAGATTTTATCGCAAATTATCAAAAGCATACCTCCGCCTTCAGGCAGTCCTCAAGCTCCTCTTAAGGCGCTTGTCTTTGACTCAAGTTTTAATATCTACAAAGGAGTCATTATCTACGTGCGCGTAATAGACGGAGTAATTACACCTCAAATGAAAATAAAACTGATGAATACCGGCACTACTCATCAGGTACAGGAAGTAGGAACCTTTTCTCCAAAACCGCGAAAAACGGACAAACTCCAATGCGGGGAGGTGGGCTATATTACCTGCAACATAAAGAACGCCAAAGAGGTGAGCGTTGGAGAAACCATTACCTCCAGTCTCAAGCCGGCCGCCCAGAGGCTTCCCGGCTACAAAAAGATAAAACCCTTTGTTTTTTGCGGAATCTATCCGGAAAACAGTAAAGATTTTGTGGAACTAAAAAGCGCTCTGGAAAAATTGAGACTAAGCGACGCGTCGTTTACTTATGAGCAAGAGTCTTCCGAATCTCTGGGCTTTGGCTTCAGGTGCGGTTTTCTGGGACTGCTCCATTCTGAAATTATTCAGGAAAGAATTGAAAGAGAATTTGATATCAGCCTGGTAATCACCGTTCCCAGCGTGGTTTACAGGATAGAAAAAAGCAACGGCGAGGTTGTTGATATTCACAATCCCTCAAAGTTTCCCGAGGTCCAAAAAATCACTAATATAAATGAACCCTGGATAAAAGCCTTCATAATTACGCCCCAGGAGTACGTCAGCGATATTATGCAGTTGGTGAAGAATAAGCGCGGTATTTACATCGCGACTGAATATCTGGGAGAAAACAGGCTGATTATAACCTACGAACTGCCGCTAAGTGAAGTAATCGTTGACTTTTATGATAAGCTAAAGTCAATCACCAGGGGCTACGCGTCCTTTGACTATGACTTTACCGCTTACAAAAAGGCGGATATGGTCAAGGTTGACATAATGATTAACGGGCGTGTATTTGACGCGTTTAGTTTTATTACCCACAAAGACAAGGCCCCTTACAGGGCGAGAGATATCGCCGAAAAATTAAGGAGTTTAATTCCCCGGCAATTATTTCAGGTAGCCGTTCAAGCGGCGATAGGCAGTAAGGTAATTGCCAGAACCAATATTTCAGCTTTAAAAAAACACGTCACCGGCAAGTGCTACGGAGGCGATATTACCCGTAAAAGGAAGTTGTGGGATAAACAAAAAAGGGGCAAGAAGCGTATGAAACAGTTTGGAAACGTTCAGATACCCCAAGAGGCCTTTAAAGAAATATTAAAAATTTGAAAGGATTAATGATGAAAAGTAGAAAATCCGCGACAAGAGAATGGGTTGAAACATTGGTAATAGCCGTTATTTTAGCCTTAATTTTACGTACCTTTTTCGTGCAGTCGTTTAAAATTCCCTCCGGCTCTATGATACCCACCCTTAAAGTGGGTGATAAATTATTAGTTACCAAGCTAACCTATGGAGCCAAAGTCCCCTTTACCAACTTCAGGCTTCCCGGCTTCGGATCTCCCGCAAGGGGCGACATCATAGTCTTCAAGTATCCCCTTGATCAAAAAAGAGACTTCATAAAAAGGCTGATAGGAAAAGAAGGAGATAGAATAAAAATTAATGATGGAAAAATATTAATAAACGGGAGCCGAACTGAACTGCCGCGGATAACTAAAAATCATTACTACGCGGCCGGGCCTTTTGGGCAGGATGAAATTATTGTTCCGGCGGACTCCTATTACGCGCTCGGAGATAACAGCTACGCGAGCAAAGACTCCCGCTATTGGGGTTTTGTCCCTGAAGAAAACATAGTAGGCAAGGCCTTTTTTATCTTCTGGCCGCCGCATCGGATTCAAATACTAAAATAATCTTAAATAATGCTTGCCTAATGCTTGTATTTATACTATATATATGGTAGAGTTATAGCGGAAGTAACTATATATGGTGTTTTTAGCTTAAGGTAACCAAATAATGAGTAACGATAAGACCTTTATTATCGCGTTGATTATTTCTTTTATAAGCCATAGCTTTCTTTTTTTTCCCGGCAACAGCTTTTCGCTCACTAAAAAGATGACTCAAGTGGAAGCCACCTATATTCCGCAGATTGAGAAAAGCCGTGAAAAAACCATTGATGCCTACAGCAAGCCCGCCCGGAAATTAGTAAAAAAAGTTTCCCCTAAGATATCAAACTATACAAAGGTAAAAGAAAAATCGGCCGACAAGGTAGAAAAAAAGAAAGCAAAGCTCGGGCAAACCGCTAAACAAGAAAAGATAGTCGCGACAGCCAAAGTAAGTTTTTCCAAAAAAGAAGAATATCCGAATTACCATCAACTGCTTAAAGCTAAAGTTAAAAATTATATTATTTATCCGGGTTTAATTTCCCATGGAGAAGTTCATCTATCCTTCACCTTGGCTTCTGACGGTCAGCTAAAAATAATAAGGATTAATGAAAAAAAGTCATCTTCCAACGTCTTGCTTAGAATGGCAGCGTTAGACAGCATTAAAAAAGCTAATCCCTTTCCTCCGTTTCCCAAAAACCTTAAGCAGAAAGAGGCAACCTTTAACGTCACTATATCTTTTAAGAATAAATAAGGTTCATTCGTAAACAATGATCCTCTCTCTCACGCAGGATAATAAGCGATATCTGTACCCATATAAAGTAAAGATAAAAGAGTCAAGTCTTTTTATTTACTCAAGCAATAGATCCCTCCTTGAAGCAAAAAGTTATCTGTCTGCGGCAAGAAAACAAATAGAAGCCTACGCCGGGTCGCGCCCTGAATTTTCAGAAAACTTTAAACCGCTAAAATTAGACCCGTTAGCTCCGGCTATTATAAAAGCTATGCTAAAGGCGGCGGAGGCGGCCAAAGTGGGCCCGATGGCAGCTGTGGCTGGGGCGATAGCTGAATACGTAGGCAGGAAACTGCTTAAAGATAATCCCGAGGTTATCGTAGATAACGGCGGCGATATTTTCTTAAAGCTGGAGCGCCGGTCAGCCGTAGGTATACTGGCCGGCAAATCGCCTTTAAGCAATAAGTTAGCCATTATTCTGCCCAGATCAAAAACCCCTTGGGGCATATGCACCTCAAGCGGCACCATTGGCCACTCCTTCAGCTACGGAAAGTCAGACGCGACGGTAATTGTAGCCAAAAATTGCGCTCTGGCAGACGCCTGGGCTACAAGCGCGGCTAATATGGTAAAAAAAGCATCTGATATAGATAAGGTTATTCGCCTTATAAAAAAAGAAAAACGAATATCAGGCGCGGTCATAATCAAAGGTAAAAAATTAGCGGTTACGGGAAATATTGAAATAGAAACAATGCATCCAAGGATTATGTAAACTTTGACAATTTTGAAAGATTTTATGATATAATTATAGCCACTATAAAATATTTAAAAGAAGTTGGAAAAGAGGTATATGTTAAATTTTAAACCAAAGATTGCATTCGCCTTAGGTGGAGGCGGTGCCAGAGGGCTGGCTCATATCGGTGCTTTAAAAGCCTTTGAGAAAGCCGGCATTCGGCCGGATATGATTGTTGGAACAAGCATGGGAGCTATTATGGGAGCAGCCTACGCGGTCAATCCGGACGCGGAAGCTTTAGAACAAAAAGTGAAGCCTCTTATGTCCAATAAAAACTTATTACTATTAGAGTCTCTGGCCGCTGAAGACGAGCCGGCTGAAAAACGCCTGATTATCGAAAGTTTGGCCGCTTACGCTACCGACCTTTTTCTCTGGAATCTGCGGGCTATTAAAGGCTACATTGATGACGGTAGTGAAATGAGTAATCTTATCAAGGAACTGGTTGATGAAAAAAACTTTAATGAAGCAGTCATTAAATACGCTTGCGTGGCTACCGATATAAACAAGGGTGAAGAAGTAATCTTCAGTGAAGGCAATATGCTCAAAGCGCTAATGGCTAGTTCATCCATACCCGGCGTATTCCCACCTGTAGAAGACGGAGAGAGGCTCCTGATTGACGGAGGCATAGTAACTCTGCTTCCGGCCCAGCCGGCAAGAAAATTAGGCGCCGATATTGTTATCGGCATTAACGTTGATAAAAATATCCAGCCTAAAGAGTTTAAGCAAGGCTACGATATCATTTTTCAAGCTGATGACATTAGGAGGCACGAACTCAATCTGATGAAAATGAAGTACGCCGATATCATTATTGAGCCTGACGTAAAAAATTTGAGTTGGGCGCACTTTTCAAAAATTGATATAATGATAGAAAAAGGGGAAGAAGCGGTTAATAAAAAAATAACTGAGATAAAGAAAAAAATTAAAGCTTGCACTATAAAGTTTATCATAAAAAAATTTATCCCCTTTGGCGAAAAGTTTAGACGTATTAACTATTAAAAGGAGAAGTTCTTATGGCCTTCCTCATTCTCGCTATCCCGTTAATTTTACTGGTATTAATCGTGGAAATCGCGGCCATTGCCCTGCATATGACCGGCCTGAACATGAAAAGCGCCAGATTTCAGGCACTTTCAGCCTTTACAGCCACCGGTTTTACCACCAAAGAGGCTGAAGACGTCGTCACTCATAATCAGCGCAGGCAAATAATTATGCTTTTGATGATTGTGGGATTCATAACCTGGGCATCTCTGATATCTCTTATCATCAACGCTTTTTCAACTCATCACGAATTGCTCCCCGCCACACTGCAGGTATCGGCCTTAATGTTTATCAGTCTGGCTGTTTTGTTTTTGAGCAGATACCGGCCTTTTGTGAAAAGTTTCAGAAAAACAGTCTCAGGTTATCTGGAAAATCGGACAACGCTGAAAAAACGCTCATTTGACGAAGTGCTGCGTTTAGCGCAAAATTACGGTATTGCTGAAATTACGCTTACCAAAGAGTCAAAAAACGCGGGCATTAAATTAAAAGATGCTAACTTCCGGGAAAAAGACGTTCTGGTTCTGGCGATAGAAAGAAATCACAAAATTATACCCGCGCCCGGCGCGGACGATATTTTGATGGAAGGCGACACATTAATCTGTTACGGAAAGCTTAAAAAAGCTGAAGAGACCGCCTGATATGATAAAAAAACATTTTAAAATTCTTTTCACAATTTTTTTAACGGTTTTTATATTATCCTCGAGCGTTAAAGTTTTTGCTTTACGTGAAAACAGGCTTACAGAAAAACCGGGAACAGTTTACAGCTATGAACTGGACAACGGCCTGCGTTTAATCATCAAAGAAGATCATCGCCACCCAATCGTTGCCATAAACGCTCTGATTGATACGGGTTCAGCCAATGAAAGCAACTATAGCGGTTGCGGAATATCCCACTTTATCGAGCATATGCTGTTTAAAGGGACAAAAAATCTCAAAGCGGGCGAGGTTCATAAACTGATAAAATCTCTTGGAGGAACTATTAACGCTTATACATCATCGGAGCACACAAACTACTACCTAATTGTTCCGAAAAGCGGCTTTGACGAAGCCTTAAATTTAGTATCCGATATTATACAAAATTCCTCTTTTAATAAAAATGAATACTTAAAAGAAAAAGAGGTTATTTTAAAAGAAATCTATATGACCATGGATAAACCCTCCAGGGTTGCCTTAAGGAATCTCTGGCAAAAGGCCTTTTTCGTTCACCCTTACAAGTATCCTATCATAGGCTACGAAGAACTTTTCCTGAAGCTAAAAAGAGAAGATCTGATAAACTTCTACAATAAAGTCTACATCCCGGACAACATCATTATCTCTATTGCCGGTGATATACGCCGGCAGGATGCCTTTGATAAAGTCAATAAGGCCTTCGGCAGTTTCAAAAGAAAACCCCGCGTCATCGCGCCATTATCCATTAAAGAACCTGAGCAGCAAGGCGAACGATTTATTGTGGAGTATTCGGACAATAGGATGGGATACGTTGCTATGGGTTTTAAAAGTGTTGATATAAACTCATCTGATTTGTATGCCCTCGATCTACTGGCAATCATTCTGGGCGAAGGCAGGAGTTCACGATTAAACGTAAACATTAAAGATGAGCAAAAGCTTGCTCATTCCATAAGCGCCGGCAACTATACGCCCCGCGATAACGGACTTTTTGCCATCAGAGCGCTAATAGACGGTGACAAATTTGACGCTTTTTATAACGCGGTAATAGATGAAATAGAAAATATCAAGATAAATGGCGTTTCAGAGGAGGAGCTGTCTAAAGCAAAAAACATTGCTATCAGCAACTCCATAAACTACCTGCAAACTGTGGAGTCACAAGCCAGGGATATGGCTGTCTCTTTGCTAATAACCAACGATGCCTGCTTTACGGATAAATATATAAAAAGGCTTAATCTGGTTACCCGAGAAGATATTAATAGAACAGCTAATCTGTATCTTCTAAGAAGCCGTCTAACCGTGTCTGCCGTTCTGCCGGCCGGTTCAAAAATAGAAGAGTCTTTGCTTTCTTCAAAAGAAACCGCCGCGAAGAATATAATAAAGAAGGTTGTTCTGCCCAACAAAATAACTCTTTTATTAAAAGAAGACCGCGCCTTCCCCATAGTAGACGTCCAGGCGGTCTTTAAAGGCGGAGTCAGGCTGGAAGATGAAAAAAATAACGGACTTTCTAACCTTATGACATCCCTCTTTACCTGCGGCACGGCAAAACGCGCGAAACTGCAGATATCCACGGAGCTTGAGGCCAGAGGAGCAAGTATCGGAACTTTCAGTCAAAATAACAGCTTTGGCATCTCTATGAACTTGCTTAGCAACGATATAAACTACGGCCTTGAACTTTTAAGCGACATACTGACAAATCCGGCCTTTTTGGAGTCAGAAATTAACCACCGGAAGCAGTTGATAACTGCCGCCATTGACAGCTCAAAAGATGACATTTTTAAAGAAGGTTTTTTGCTCTTAAGAGGTAACTTCTTCAAGAACCATCCTTACCGGTTAGACCCCTTGGGAACACCTGAATCTATTTCAAAAATACAAAGGAGCGATATCCTGAACTTTTACCGAAAAACGGTCAGGCCTTCTAATCTGACACTTTCTATTTTCGGTGATATTGACTGCCGGCAGGTGGAAGAAGATGTTAAAAAGTATTTTGCCAACTTTAAAAGCGCCGGCTGCGGCCGGCCCAAAGTAACTCTTTCAGCCGATAACTTCCACCGCAAAAAAATCGAGGTTGCCAACCGGGTAAACAAAGAACAGGCGCTTATAATGATGGGCTTTACTTCACCATCTGTCACAGATAAAGACAGGTATGCTTTTGAGGTTTTAAACGCCGTTTTGAACGGGGGAGGGTCGCGATTATTTTACAACCTGAGAGATAAACAGGGCTTGGCGTACACCCTGGGAACATTCTCAATGTCCGGCTTTGAACCCGGCTGTTATGTCTTCTACATCGCCACCGAAGAAAGCCTGATTAATAAATCAAAAGAGAGCCTGTTGAATGAAATAAAAAAATTAAAAAAACATTCAATTTCAGCAGAGGAGATGAAGGAGGCTAAAAAGTATTTGTCGGGAGCGTACTTTATCGGGCTTGAAACAAATGCCGCCCTGGCCTTCAAATGCGCCCTTGATGAAATGTACGGCCTGGGTTTTAACAACTACCTCAGATATGAAGAAAAGATAGAACAGGTCACTCTTGATGATATTAATGCCGTTATAAATAAGTACCTCAATCTGGATAATTACACAACCATCATCCTTAAACCCGGCGGGCTGGAAGATTAGCATTGTAAAAACCCTAAATACTAAGCACCAAATACTAAACAAATCCAAATGTCCCCCAGTAGTACAAATGCTTCGCATTTAACTACGGGGCACGCAAAATACAAATGACCAAAACAAAAACACTTAAGATTTATAACATTTGAACATTAGAATTTTGAAATTATTTAGGATTTAGATATTAGGGTTTAGAGTTTGTTTAGAGCTTTTTAAACGTATAAAAGGATAAATAATTTTAACAATACGATTATTTTTGTGAGGGCAGTATGATAAGAAAAGCCGCTTTTGGCGATTGGTTTTATCCGGCAGACTATACAAATTTATCAAACCTTATTGAATCATTTTTACCCCAGCAAAAAATAACCAAAAAGGGCAGGGCAAAGGGGCTCATTCTGCCGCACGCGGGCTACATCTATTCAGGCAAGACGGCCCATGACACCATTCTGAGTTTTGAACTGGCCGAGCTTGTAATAATCCTGGGAACCAGGCACACCCGGGGAGGAAGGACGGCCTTTAGTCTTTCTACGGCAGATTTCTGGCAGACCCCGTTTGGACAGATAGAAGTAGATAGAGAGTTTTGCTTAAAATTGCTAAAAAACTCAAAATATATAGAAGAAGACAACGAAGCTCATACGCAAGAACACTCTATCGAGGTACAGCTTCCTTTATTGCAGTACGTAAAAAATAAGTTTAAAATAGTACCCATAATAATATCCGAAGCTAAAAAAGAAATCTATACAGCTATCGCGGAAGAAATAACCCAAACTTTACAAACCTTAAAAAAAGAAGCGACTATAATTGCCTCAACCGACTTAACCCATTATGAACCACAGGAGGCGGCCGAGAAAAAAGACAAGGCGGCTATAGAAGCCATCCTGGCACTTGACACCGGCAGGCTCTTAAACCTTAAAGAAACACTCAATCTCAGCATGTGCGGTGCCGCCCCAACATGCGTTTTACTGGAGACAGTAAAAAAGGTGGGCGCAAAAAAAGCTGAGTTAATAAGATACGAAACAAGCGCTAGGGCCAGCGGCGACTCCTCCAGCGTCGTAGGCTATGCCGGAATCGGTATATATTGATTTGGTAATGTTAAAAGTTGTATGAAGGACGGGAAATCATAAATACTAAGCACTAAATACTAAACAAATCCAAATGTCCAAAATGCAAATGACCAAAACAAAGGCACTTAAGGTTTATAACATTTGAACATTAGAATTTTGAAATTATTTAGGATTTAGATATTAGGGTTTAGAGAGAGTAAATAGTTTTGACAATACGAATAATTTATTAGGGAGATTTAAGTGGATATAACCGTTATTTTAATCTCTACGCTAACAGGATTTTTTCTGGGGGCTGCTTTAACCGCTGTCATAACGCGCCACCTTTACAAAAAAAGTCAGGCGCAGCATAAACAGGAAACCGACCTGCTTATTGAAAAGTTAAAAAACACTTTTAGCGACTTGTCGTCAGACGCACTTTCACGAACAACTGATGAGTTTTTTAAATTAGCCAAGTCTAAGCTTGAATCCGAAAGAGAGCTAACCGCCAGAGAGTTAATCTCAAAGAAAGAGCTCATAGACCAGCAGTTGAACCGTATGTCCGGCGAACTCGAAAGCGTTTCTGTCTTGATGAAGGATTTGGAAAAAGACAGAACTCAGAAATTCGGCGAGCTTTCCAATCAGCTTAAAACGGTTAATGAGCAAAACCAAATTCTTGCCCAGACAACAAACAGCCTGCGTGAAGCCCTGGCCAGCACCAAATCAAGAGGGCAGTGGGGAGAACGAATGGCTGAAGACGTCCTGCGGCTGACGGGTTTAATCGAAAACGTAAACTACTTAAAACAAAAAACAATCGAAGAAGCCGGCTCGCGCCCTGACTTTACCTTTTTACTGCCCCGAGAGTTAAAGCTGAATATGGATGTAAAGTTTCCGCTGGATAACTATGCCAGGTATGTTGAATGCGATTCTAAAGTGGAAAAGAAAAGTTTTCGCGATAAATTTATGGCTGATGTCAAATTAAGAATTAAAGAAATAACTACCCGTGAATACATTAACCCTGAACAAAATACCGTTGATTATGTCCTTCTTTTTATCCCCAATGAACAAATATACGCCTTTATTCATGAACAGGACAGCGCCATATTTGACAATGCTATTAAGGAGAAGGTGATTATCTGCTCACCCATCACACTTTTTGCCATTTTGGCAGTCATCCGCCAGGCGGTCGACAACTTCACTTTAGAAAAAACATCCAATGAGATATTGTCACTCTTAGGCAGATTCAAGAAAGAGTGGGGCTCCTTTGTGGAAAAGTTAAAAAGGGTAGGTGAACGAATTGGAGCCGCCCAAAAAGAGTATGAAAGTCTGATCACCACCAGAAAAAGACAACTTGAAAAACCGCTAAATAAAATCGACCTCCTAAGAACCGCCCGCAACCTCCCCCTCCCGCCAAAAGAAGAAGAACCCATCCCACCCGAAGAACTCCCCGCGGATAATGATTAGAAACCGCCCTTAGCCGCCCTTCATAGAATTAATTAAAAGTGATTATTTCATTTTTGAAGCCTTCTTAACTTTGCCGCATAGATATATTCCTTTTCCGCAAAAACTCCATATTATACGCAATACATATTTTCTAATATCATAGAGCAATTACAAAATATTATCAATTTATCTTTTGTCGTAACTACCCATAATTTTTCACCTTGACGCACAAATAGCCTAGATATATAATAAATATCAATAAAAAGAGATTTTCATGAAAAAACCATAAATTTATGTATTACTTCTATTAATTGTTATGATGTAAATAATGCCAGTATTGATCGGGGTGTACAATGAAAAAAATAGATCTACACATTCACACCATTAAAACCATCAGTGATAGCGACTTTACTTTCTGCATGGATAGTCTAAAAAGATACGTAACAGAAGCTAATCTGGATGCTATTGCGATAACTAATCATAATAAATTTAACGCGGAACAATTCAGGGCTATAAATGAATCACTACCCATTACAGTATTCCCAGGAATTGAGATAAACCTGGATAATTGCCATATATTACTTTTGAGCGACGGATCAGACATTGAAGACTTTGAATCTAGGTCTGATGAGGTCTTAAAAAGAATATCTCATGTTGATGATAGCATTACAGTAGATAATCTGAAAAATATTTACGGAAACCTAAACAGTTATTTAATTATCCCCCATCATGACAAAAAGCCCTCCATTCGGGGTAAAACACTAGAGGAACTCTCTTCCTATATCACAGCAGGTGAGGTCGATAGCGCAAAGAAATTTATCCGTGTCATAAAAGATAAAACAAAACTGACCCCTGTTCTATTTAGTGATGTTAGGGCAAGTGATAGCCTATGTAGTTTGCCTACAAGACAGACTTTTCTGGATTGCGGCGAGTTGAGCTTTAGTGCCATTAGGGCCTGCCTTAGAGACAAGGGTAAAGTTTTTTTGTCAGAGGATGACGGTAATTCCTTATTTCAGATTTTTGATGACGGACAAAAGATGTCCACAGGATTGAATGTCCTCCTTGGTGATAGATCAACTGGTAAAACATATACTTTGAATAAGATAAATGATGTATATGAAGGGGTAAAATATATCAGACAGTTTTCATTGGTTCAACGAGACGAGGCAGCGTATGATCGTGAGTTTAAAAACGAAGTTCAAAAAAAACGTAGTACTTTTCTTGATCGTTACCTATCTGCATTCAAGTCAGTCTTAGATGATGTGATGAATGTTGACTTAGAACGTAACAAGCGGGATGTTGAGAATTATATTTCTTCCCTCCTTAAGTCAGCAGAAGAAGCATATAGGCGTGATGCATATTCAAAAGTTGCCCTCTTTGATGAGACAGCATTTCCTGTAAGGGATGACATAGTTCTAAAAGAACTCATTTCATCAGTTCGTCAAGTTATTGAGAACATCGAATACAGGAATATTATCGAGAAACATGTTGATATAAAGTCTTTGAAAAAACTTGCGTGTGAATTAATTGAATTGCTCTGGAGTAAGGCGCTGGAAAATAAAAAAAGGCGGTTTCTCAATGGGATTATCAAAGATACAAAAGATAGTCTAAAAACGCGCACATCTGCCATTCAGGTTAATGATGTTGATTTGTATCGAGTGTGCATGGAAGACAGAAAGGTGAAACGATTCGAAGATATTGTGAACAGCTTGCGGAAAGAGTCTATAATATTTGAGGAGAATGTTCAAGGATTTTCTGTTGTTGCTAGCAAAGGTGCATTCACTAAGGCTGGAGAGATTAAATCTGCAAGTGGAGTAAACACATCATTTAAGGAAGCTCTGAAAGAATACGGAGCCCCATACCGGTACCTACAAGCTCTAATGGCTGATAACCACTTAGTACGATCAGAACTATACAGACTGTTTACAAAAATTGAATACAAAATTCTAAATTCTGATGGCGTTGACGTTTCAGGAGGAGAACGGTCCGAATTTCGATTGCTACAGGAAATCAAAGATGCCCAAAACTTTGATATTTTACTCATTGATGAGCCAGAATCCTCATTCGACAATATGTTTCTAAAAAGTGATGTGAATCAAATTCTAAGGGAAATATCAGAATCAATGCCTGTGGTTGTGGTTACACACAATAGCACGGTGGGGGCCTCTGTTAGTGCAGATTACCTGCTGTATGCCAACAAGGAAGTAGAGAGTGGGAAGACAATTTATAGGATTTACTCTGGACATCCAACCGATAAGATACTCAAATCCATCGACGGGAGATCTATCAAAAATCATAAAATTATGTTGAATTCACTTGAGGCGGGATTGGAAGCCTATGAAAGCAGGAGGCAAGCATATGAAGCTATTGAAGATCGATAATGATCTTGGTCATTTTCTTGATAAGGATGGTGAATTTCAACCAATTGACAGGATCACTAAAGAGGATTTATTAAATCTTGTAAATTCGATACTTAGCAAAGAGGTAGATTTTGATGAATATGTTGAAGAGAAAATTAAAAACCAAGCTCATCAGATTGTCTACAAGAGCATACATGGAAAACTTCGAGATCTCAGAGACAGAAAACAAGAGTTTATAGATGAATCTGAGAGAGCATATCTCTCAGATTATGAGAAATATAAGGACAAAATATCATAACAAATCGCTTCATCTATCTGGAGGGAGCGCACAAAAGGAGCTCAACCCAGTAGGTAAGCTCAAATGTTATCTGAGATATAATATAAATCTATGAAAATTCTTAATATAATTAAATCGTTGCTCTTTGTACTTACTATAATTTTTATTTTTTTCAACTGGAAATTAGCAATAGCATTATTTCTTATTGCTTCAATAGTTCATGTAATTCCTATGGGACCAAATCCTCTTTTAAGTGTAATAACTGGATATCTAATGATTGGAGGAGTTATTTATCTTTTCATAAACTGGAAAATCGGAATTGTTTTGATTATAGGTGGATTTTTGGTTACAAAGTTTCGTATTTATGGCAACAAATGTAATTACGACTATTATAAAAAAATAAAAAGATCTGACATAGGGCAAAAAAGGAAGAAAATACATCACCTATCAAGCACATTGTTTTCACACAAATTGAAAAAGAAATAAAAGAACACATAACAATTTGCTCAACCTGACTTTTTTCGCTGCGCGTGTTATTAAACAACGGGGTCAGGCACTGCTTTGACCCTGCACTGGATTTTTACTCCGCTGTGCTCCGTAAAAACCAGTGAGTTCAAACGTTATCTTTAAATAATTAATTTAAACTATGGCAAATTTTAAGTTAAATAAAATAAAAACCACCAACAAGAAATTATTAAGATTATCTGGTTTGACATCTATACAAAATAGAGATCTTGAAAGAATAAAAAAAATTTGCCAAATTCTATTAAAAAAAATTAAGGATGAAATTTTCCCCAAAAATTTAACAAAGGTTGTGGTTATTGATGCGCTATATACAGCGATTTTTATTAAATATAGAAGATGTTTCAACTCTACAACTCGCAACGCAGGATTAAACAAAAAACATATTCCCAAAAAATACGTAAAATTGCATGAATACATTATAAATCAAGCAACTAAAATTTATGCGCATGCATTTCAAGAACAAAATGAATTGGCTTATCAGGTGAACACCGAAACAAACAAAATCCATGGCATAAGTACCATTTCAAAAGAAACACTGTACCCACTTAATGAGAAATATCTAAAAGAATTATGTGATTTAGTTGATGGATTGATTTCAAATGTAAATAAATGGCAAGACGAAATAAAAAAAGATAACAAGCCAATGCTAATCGGGGGACACAATACTAATTTCTTGATAAAAATGGAATCAAAAGGGCAAAGGTTATCTGGACAAAACAATTAAATGGGTATATCTCATGATTTGGGAATTAAAGGAGTTGGGGGTTATTTAATGCGGTGGGACTTAACGTCTGTTTCTTTTATGATACACTTGTGTCATAATTATGAAAAGTAAGAAGGTATAAGACGATAAAGGCTTGATGCAATTCTAATTTTAACTTTACTTATCCCCTTATATGTGATATAGTTGCGGTTGTGAAAAAACATATTTTTTTAATTTCCAGAGTTGCCGTTACCCTGATAATTATATTAATTCTCTGGTACTTTTTGAAAGAGAATGCCGGTGAGCTGGGAGAGATTTTGAGCTCGGCAAACAAATATTACCTTTTTGCGGGGTTTTTTTTATTTATTGTCAATGTTTTACTGCTGTCATTAAGGCTGAAGGTCGTTTTATCAACACAAAAGTTAAAATTGAACTTTACGGAATCTCTTCGGTTAAACTTTATAGCCTTCTTTTTTAACAGCTTCCTGCCAACAGCGGTAGGCGGAGACATAGCTAAAGCATACTATGCCTCAGAGAAATTTAAAAAGAAAAAAGTAGAGTGCTATACAGCTGTTTTTGCCGACAGAACAATCGGCCTTATGTCTATTGTCTCTATAGCAATCGCGGCCTTATTTATCGCGGGCGCCGATATAATACCATTTAAAATGAGGTTTTTCATCTTTGCCGTTTTCGGACTGGCTGTTTTCTTCGTCGTCTTTTCCCTTAATCACCGGCTGGCCCAAAAGTTTAAGTTCTTAATATCACTGTGCGGACTTCGAAAAATAGAAGAGCCGGCGCAAAAAATATACGGGGTCTTAAACGACTTCGGCCGGCATAAGCGCGCGAGCCTGTTTGCCTTTCTAATAGCCTTTGGAGGACAGGTGCTGATTATTACAGTTTGTTTTATTATATCCAAAAGCCTTCACCTTCAAGTGAACTACTCGATTTTCTTTCTTTTTATACCCATTATCAGCGCCGCCAGCATGATTCCATCTTTAGGGGGCACCGGCCCCCGCGAATTCGCCTTTGTACTACTCTTCGGCTCTCTGGTTGATAGGGCGGAAGCCGCAGCTCTGGCCCTTATGTGGCTGTTTTATCTCCTATGCCTCAGCCTTATAGGAGGAGTAGTTTATTTGTTAAGCGGTTATCATAAATTAACAATTTCAGAAATCGAAAAGGAAATAAGTTATGATAAACAAAGAGTTGCTTGAAATCTTAATCTGCCCCGCCTGCAAGAGCAGTGTTAAGCCTCTGAATGATAAAATCGTCTGCGATAAATGCGGCAGGGAATATCCGATAATCAACGGCATCCCTATAATGCTTAAAGATGAAGCCGGGACGCCTGACAAATAACCAAGACGCAAAAAACAGGATTAAGGATTAAGACGCTCACCATCGACAAATTGTTGGTGAGCTCTAAGGATTAAGTTAAAGGATTAAAAAATAGGATTGAGTAAGAGCGGGGATTAAGTGAAAAAAACTTAATCCTTAGAGCGAACAAAGTGAGCGTCTTAATCCTTAGAGTGAGCGAATGCGAACGTCTTGATATAAGAAGCGAAGCATAGGATTAGGGTATAACTTGGTTATTGGTGATTAAATTCAGATATTTTTTACAATACAACAGTAAAGATAGGGAGGAAGAAGATGTACCAGATACTTTTAATACACGGGCCCAATCTTAACCTTTTGGGGGAAAGAGAGCCCGAGGTTTACGGAAAGGTAACCATAGAAAAAATCAACGCCGAACTCGAAAAAGAGGCCGGCCGCCTGAATATTAAATTAAAGATTGTCCAGTCAAATCATGAAGGGGAAATCGTTGACTTAATAGGCAAAGCGAAGAATGAATTTCAGGGCATAATTATAAATCCCGCGGCCTATACGCATACCAGTGTGGCCATTAGAGATGCCATATCGGCCGCGAGTATACCCGCGATAGAAGTTCACCTTTCAAATATTTACGCGCGCGAAGAATTTAGGCACACTTCACTCATTGCTCCTGTCAGCCGGGGGCAAATTTCGGGTTTTGGCATGCATAGTTATATCCTGGGACTGACGGCAATGACAAAAATTCTTAAAGACAAAACATAAACAATCTTAGGCCGCCAAATTATGAAAATCAGTTTCAACTTTAAAAAAAGAGTCTGCCGCCTCAAAATATCTATGAAAAAAGAGGGAATTGAGGCGCTTGTGATCAGTAAAAAAGAGAGAATCTATTATCTGACCGGATATTCGGCCGAAGACTCTTTTTTGTTGGTAACTTCAAAAAAAATTTATCTTTTTACCGATGCCCGCTACAAAGAGACACTGCGTATAAATAAATATACTTTTGAGGCGGTGTTTTCTAAAAAACCCCTAAAAGGCCTCGCAAAGCTAATCTCCGGCCTAAATCTCAAGAGAACCGGCATAGAGCAGCAGCATCTAAGCGTCAATCAGTACTTATTTCTTAGAAAGGATTTAAATAAGGTTCAGCTGATACCTACCGGCCATATATTAAATTCTATGATGGCGATAAAAGACGAAAGCGAGATAAAGGCTATAAGGCAAGCCATTCATATTACGGGTAAGGCTTTTAATTACTTTAAAAGGTTGAAAAAAGCCGGCCGCACGGAAAAAGAAATCGCCGCCTTGCTCGACTTTTACATTTTAAGGCACGAGGCAGATAAAGGCGGTTATGAAACGATGGTAATTAGCGGCGCAAGAACAGCCTGCGCTCACGCTCAATCTTCAGGCAAAAAAATAAACAGTAAATCAAATCTGCTAATTGATTTAGGCGCAAAGATTTATGGTTACAATTCAGACTTGACAAGAGTATATACTTTGAGTAAAATGAAACCAGGCTTTAGTAAAATTTTAAGTATTGTCATTAAAGCTCAGCAAGAGGCTATACAAAAAGTGAGCCCCGGTAGAAAAATTTCTGAAGTAGACCTTGCGGCAAGAAACCACTTTAAGAAATTTAAGCTGGAAAAATATTTTATCCATGCCGCCGGCCATGGGGTAGGCTTAAATGTTCATGAGCCGCCGGCTGTAAGTTTAAATAACACCGAATGCTTAAAGGCCGGGATGGTCTTTACAATAGAGCCGGGAATATACCTGCCCGGCCGTTTTGGCATAAGAGTAGAAGACATAGTTCTGGTTACTAAAAATGGTTACGAGGTTTTAAGCAATGATATCCCCAACTCAATTTAAAACAGGAATAGTCATCAAAACAGATAATAAGCTTTTCTCAATAACCGGCTATCAGCACGTAAAGCCCGGCAAAGGGCCGGCGTATTATAGAACCAAACTCAAAAATCTTAAGACAGACGGAATAATAGAAAAAACCTTTCGTTCCGATGAAAAAATAGAAAATGTCTTTCTCGAAGAAAAAAAGCTTACCTATCTTTATCACGACCACGAAATTTACTACTTTATGGACCAAGAGAACTATGAACAACTGCCGCTCAATAAAAATGTATGCGGTGATATACTTGATTTTCTGACAGAAAATACCGAGGTAACGGCAGCTATTGCCGAAAATGAAATCATCAGTCTCAATCTGCCTAATTTCATTGAACTTCGGATTAAACATGCCGAGCCCGGCGCCAGGGGTGATACGGCAAAAAGCACAAGCACTAAAACAGCACTGCTGGAGAACGGCGCCAAAATACAGGTTCCCATCTTCATAAATGAAGGTGACAGGATTAAGATAGACACAAGAACAAAACAATACGCCGGAAAAGCCAAGTGAGGTAAAGGTTATGAATTTAAAAGAAATTGAAGAGATGATCAAGCTAATGAATGAAAATAAGCTTTGTGAAATCGAAATTGAAAAAAACGGCCTAAAAATTAGGCTTAAAAAAGAGGGTATATCCGTTAAAAGGATCATAGAAGAACCTACCGCGGAGGAGAGCCACAAACAACAGCCGCCTGAAAAGACAGGTGAGGATGCCGGGGGTAAAAAAATAATTGAGATTAAAGCGCCGATGATCGGCACCTTCTATCGCTCTCCGGCGCCTGACGCCCAGCCATTCGTAGAGGTAGGACAAACAGTTAAGCCTGACGATGTTTTGTGTATTATTGAAGCGATGAAACTCATGAACGAGATAAAGTCGGAAACGGCGGGCAAAATCGTTCAAATACTGGGTGAAAGCGGCGGAAGCGTAGAATACGGGCAAGTCATCTTTTTACTGGAACCGGCAGAATAAAATGTTTTCAAAAATATTGATTGCTAATAGAGGAGAAATAGCACTGCGCGTCATCAGGGCCTGTAAGGATATGGGTATCAGAACGGTTGCCGTTTACTCCGAAGCCGACATTGACTCACTTCCGGCGCGCCTGGCAGATGAGGCAATATGTATCGGCCCCAGTGACTCTAAAAACAGTTACCTTAACATACCGGCCATAATAAGCGCCGCTGAAATTACAGACGTTGAGGCTATTCATCCGGGATACGGCTTTCTGGCAGAGAACGCCCATTTTGCTGAAATCTGCGAGTCCTGCCAAATTACTTTTATCGGCCCTAAGCCGGCCGTCATTCGGGAAATGGGAGATAAACTAAAAGCCAAAAACCTGATGAAAAAGCACGGCATCCCCATCCTGCCGGGCAGCAGTCAGGCGATTAAAGAAAAAGAAGATGCCATCAAAATAGCCGCCCGGATTAAATATCCAGTTATTTTAAAGGCGGCCGCGGGCGGCGGAGGCAAAGGTATGCGTATTGCCCACAACGACGGCAGGCTAATAAACGCTTTAATAACAGCACAATCAGAAGCCGAGATTAACTTCGGGAACTCAGACATTTATATTGAGAAATACTTTGAGCGCCCAAGGCACATAGAGTTTCAGATAATGGCGGACAACTATCAAAACATAGTCCACTTGGGGGAAAGGGACTGCACCATTCAGAGGCGGCACCAGAAGCTTCTTGAGGAAGCTCCATCGCCGGCTATGAATAAAAGATTAAGGAAAAGGATGGGAGAGATGGCTGTAAAGGCCGCCAGGGTTGCCGGCTATAATAACATAGGTACTATTGAATTCCTCCTCGACGAAGACGGAAAATTTTACTTTATGGAAATGAATACCAGGGTACAGGTTGAGCATCCCGTCACTGAAATGGTTACCGGCATAGATATTATTAAGGAACAAATTCGCTTATCAGCCGGCAAAAAGCTTAATCTTTCCCAGGATAAAATAGAAATAAAAGGGCATGCTATCGAGTGCAGAATCAACGCGGAAGATTATGAAAACGGCTTCATTCCTTCGCCGGGAAAGATAGAAACATATAACGCCCCCTCAGGGCCGGGCGTCCGATTAGACTCTGCCGTTTATCAGGGCTATATCATACCGCCCTATTATGACTCGCTTATATCCAAGCTCATCGTTTACGGAAAAACAAGGCAGGAAGCCATAAGCATAATGAAAAGAGCCCTTGACGAGTATATAATTCATCCTACGAAAAATACGATAGACTTTCATAAAAAGGTGCTGAACGTTCCTGAGTTTATAAAGGGGCACTACTACACCGATTTTGCTCAAAGATTTTTAGGTACCTCATAAACAAACGGGTAAGGTCAAAAAAGGAGGGAAGAAAAAGGTGAAAGTATTTAACGGAATTATAATATTTTTTTACACGTTGATATTTTTGGCCATAGGCACAGCTCTTATTTCCTACTCAACAGGAAGCATAACCCCGCAAAATATATATCAACTGGTTAACAGCCTGTCGACGGACACAAATATCAGGATGATTATCGGTTTTATCGGCGCTGCCACTATTGTAGTTTCCTTATGCATCTTACAGTTGGCCTTTGGCGGTTCTAAAAAAGAAAAAACTCTTTCATACGAAAATCCCAGCGGACAGGTAACGGTTGCGCTTTCAGCTATTGAAGATTTTGTCAAAAGATTGGCCAGGGACTTTAAAGAAATCAAGGAGTTGAGGCCCAGCGTAAAAGTTAACAAAGAAGGGGTTCAGATATTATGTAAGGTATATATACTTCAGGACTTTCCTATCCCCGAAGTATCGGGAAAAATACAAAACACGATCAAGTTAAAGGTGCAAAGCCTGCTCGGCATTGAAGAAGAGATAAATGTTAAAGTTCACATTGTAAAAATATTGGATAAAGAAAAAAGGGCGGCCAGGGATAAAAAAGAAGATGCCCCGCAGGCGCCTTTTCAATACGAAAGCCGCGCTTAAAACTTATACGTATTTACAGAACTTACCAGTTTATAAACTATGAAAGGTAAAAAATGGCAAAAAAGATTGGAGTTTTAACAGGAGGCGGTGATTGCCCCGGCCTCAATCCGGTTATCAGGGCGGTCGTAAGAAAGGCGCTTAATGAAGGCTTTGAGGTAATCGGTATAAAAAACGGTTGGAAGGGCCTCGTGCAAAACTTTACCCAGAAACTCGATCTAAAGTCAACCTCGGGTATTCTTCCTAAAGGAGGCACCATATTAGGCACCTCCCGCACTAACCCTTACGAAAATAATGAACTATTAAAGAAGGCAAAGCAAAACTTTAAAAAATTAAAGCTAACCGCTCTGGTAGCCATTGGCGGCGAAGACACTCTGGGTGTAGCCGCAAAGTTCTCTAAGGATGGATTCCCTGTTATCGGCATACCAAAAACTATTGATAACGATGTACCGCTAACTGACTCTACTTTCGGCTTTGATACCGCCGTAAATATAGCCACAGAAGCCATTGACCGCCTGCATACAACGGCGGAATCACACCACCGGGTTATGGTTGTAGAGGTCATGGGACGGCACGCGGGCTGGATAGCGGTTGACGCGGCCATCGCTGGCGGAGGCGACTATGCCCTGATACCGGAAATACCGATTAAGATAGATGAACTTATCGACAGCATAAAAAAAAGAAAAAAGAGAGGAAAGCACTTTAGTATTATTGTTGTTGCCGAAGGAGCAAAACTATCTTCCGGTAAAACAATCCTTCAGAGCGAGGAGCTGGATGCCTTCGGCCACGTGAAGCTTGGAGGAATAGGCCAGCGATTAGCCGCTATGATTGAGGAAAAAACCGGCTTTGAAACAAGAGTAACTGTTTTAGGGCATTTATTGCGGGGAGGTTCGCCGTCAGCTTATGACAGAATACTGGGTACTAAATTCGGCGTTAAGGCCGTGGAGTTGATTATGCAGGGTAAATCAGGATATATGGTCAGTCTTCAGGGCAATAAAATAGGAGCTGTAAAAATTGAAAAAATACTAGGCAAACTACGGACGGTAACCAAAGAGTATTACGCGATTGCCGAAGAGTTCTTTGGGTGATTTAAAAATGAAAGAAAAAATAGAGAACCTGCTTCAAAACAGTATAGACGCCAAGAAAGAGCTTCTTGATAAGTCTGTAGGCACCATTGAGAAGATAGCAAAGGCAATGGTCTCCGCCGTAAAAAACGGAAAAAAGATTATTATTTTCGGAAATGGCGGCAGCGCGGCCGACAGTCAGCATATGGCCGCTGAACTTATCGGCAGATTTAAAAAGGAAAGAGGGGCCGTTCCCGCGATGGCGCTTACGACAAACAGTTCAATCCTGACCGCGGTTGCCAATGATTACGACTACTCGGAAATCTTCTCGCGGCAAATAGAAGCTCTGGGGCAAAAAGGCGACATCGCTCTGGGCATCTCTACCAGCGGCAATTCGGCAAACGTTATTAAGGCGGTCAAAAAGGCTAATGAACTGGGGCTTATTACCATTGGACTAACCGGAAAAGATGAGTCACCGCTAAGCAGTATCTGCCGGCTATCCCTAAGGGTTCCATCTCAAAGCGCTCCTGTCATTCAGGAAGCTCACATTTGCTGTATTCATATCTTTTGCGATATAATTGAAAACAATATGTAAAATGATAAACGCGAAAATTAAGAACCTAAAGCAGTTGGAGCTTATTATAAGAAAACTGCGAAAAAGAAATAAGACTATAGGATTCACCAACGGCTGTTTTGACATAATTCACGCCGGGCACGTTAAATATCTTGAGGCGGCCAAAAAAAAATGTCACATTTTAGTAGTAGCGCTTAACACAGACAGCTCGGTTAAACGCATAAAAGGAAATAAGCGGCCAATAACGCCGCTAAAGGGCCGCCTGGCGGTAATAGCCGCGCTCGAATCCACTGACTATGCGGTCCCCTTTAAAGAAAAAACGCCCTTAAAAGTCATTAAGCTGCTTAAGCCTGACGTCATCATAAAGGGGTCGGATTGGAAGAAAACTGACATTGTAGGCTCGGATTTTGTAAAGTCGTACGGCGGCAAAACGGCAGTTATTTCATTTTTAAAGGGATATTCCACAAGCGGCATTATCAAATCCATAAAGAAAGATACACTTTAAAACAGTGGATAAAGAAATATATCGGACAATTGACGCCAATTATAATAGGGCCAAAGAGGGACTGCGAGTTTCAGAAGACATAGCAAGGTTTATTTTAAACGACAAACAGCTTACCAAAAGTTTTAAAGATCTCAGGCACAGCATTACCTCAGCCCTCGATGAATTGGATGTAAAACAAGAAAAACTGCTTGGCTCCCGCTCAACCGGCAAAGACGTTGGCAAAAAAAGCAGTCTATCCGAACTTAATAAAAGAAACGTAACTGAAATATTTTTTGCTAATCTACAAAGAGCCAAAGAGTCACTGCGTGTCCTGGAAGAATTTTCCAAGTTAATTAATAAGAAAAAATCAATTGGTTTTAAATCAATCAGATACAAAATATATGATCTCGAAAAGAAAACTTTTAAAAAAATCTCGTCTTTATCTAATCATCGGCAAGGATATAAGGGCCGTTCGTAAATGTTTAAAATACGGCGCGGACCTCGTTCAGCTGAGAATGAAGAAAGAAAGTGACAGCTTTTTTTTGAACAAAGCGCTGGAACTAAAAAAGATAGTGCAACAGTATGATAAACTGTTAATCATCAATGACCGGCCTGATATAGCTTTTTTGAGCGGCGCTGACGGGGTGCATCTGGGGCAAAATGACCTAAGCATAGGGGAAACACGCAGGCTTTTAGGAAAAAAATATATAATCGGAAAGTCGACACATAATATAAAAGAGGCTAAAGATGCCTTTAAAGAAGGCGCGGACTATATAGGAATCGGCCCGGCCTTTTTGACCGCGACCAAACCGCGCTTAAAACCGGTCGGTTTAAAAATTATCGAAGAAATTATAAATATGACACCGGTGCCATATTTTGTAATAGGCGGCATAAATCCGCAAAACATTTCCAGGCTCAGCGCTATCAAAGCCAAAAGAATTGCGGTCTTTTCATTTATTATTGAGAGCGCCGATCCCGCGGGCCAAACAAATAAACTAATAGAAAAACTGGATAGTCAATGCTAACTTTACTTGAAAAAATCAGAAAAAAAACGAAAGTTACCCTAATACAAAAGATAGCTAAAAAAGAGGGTGTCTCCCCGGATACCTTAACCGGCAGGATTGCTCAAGGAAAAGCTGTAATATGTTCAAACCCAATACATAGCCCGGCTCAACCCTGCGCCATAGGTAAGGGGTTGAGCACAAAGGTCAACGTCAATCTGGGAACATCGCCGGATTTTGTGTGTTTAAAAACCGAACTGGAAAAGTTAAAAATCTGCTTAAGGTATAAGGCTGACGCCCTAATGGATCTGAGTATCGGGGGAAACTTAAGGCACATCAGAAGGTCAATAATTGAAAAATCCCCTATTTCAGTCGGCACGGTTCCCATCTATGAAACAGTGGTGGAAACGATGAGAAAAGGAAAGCAAATCAAGGATATTAAAATCGAGGATATCTTTAAAACCATAGAAGAACAATCCAATGACGGAGTTGATTTTATGACCTTGCACTGCGGGTTAACCAGAGAGGGGCTTTCGCGCTTAAAAAATCAGGGGCGATTAATGAATGTCGTGAGCCGAGGCGGGGCTTTTCTGGCCAATTGGATGATGAAAAACGAGAAGGAGAACCCTCTCTACGAACACTTTGATGACGTGCTTAAAATTCTTCGCAAAAATGACGTAACCATTTCCCTGGGAGACGGTTTAAGGCCGGGCTGCATAGATGACGCCACCGACAGGGCTCAAATACAGGAGTTGATTATACTGGGCGAACTCGCTAAAAGAGCAAATAGCAAAGGTGTCCAGGCAATGATAGAAGGGCCGGGGCACGTCCCTTTAAATGAAATAAAAATGAATATGGAACTCCAAAAGAAACTTTGCAACGAAGCTCCTTTCTATGTGCTGGGGCCGCTGGTAACTGATTCGGCATTAGGCTATGATCATTTCGCCGCCTGCATAGGTTCAGCGGTAGCGGCCAGCTATGGCGCCGATTTTATTTGCTACTTGACGCCGGCAGAACATTTAGGGCTGCCAACAAAAGAAGACGTTAAAATAGGCTTAATTGCCTCGCGCGTAGCGGCTCACGCCGGGGACATCGCGAAAGGAATACCCAAAGCTCTCAAGAACGACAAAGCCATAGCCAAAGCAAGAAAAAAGAGAAATTTTAAAAAACAGATATCCCTGGCGATTGAAAAAGAAAGGCCTGAAATGATATACGCCTCGCTAAAGTCAAAAAAAGAGGACGTTTGCTCAATGTGTTCTGAATTTTGCGCTATAAAAACAATGGATGAGGTATTAAAAAAATGAGTTTACTTGTCGTAGGTTCCGTAGCTTATGATTCGGTAGAAACACCTTTTGGAAAAAGGAGCAACGTTCTGGGAGGCTCCGCGCTTTTTTTCTCACTTGCCGCGGGCTTTTTTTGTCCGGTAAACCTGGTCGCTGTAGTCGGAAAAGACTTCTGCAAAAAAGACATTGACTTTTTAAAGAGAAAAAAAATCAATCTAAACGGCCTGGAAATTGCCGAAGGCAAAACCTTCAGATGGAAAGGCAGATATTCAGCTGATTTTAACAACCGCGAAACTATATTTACCCACCTAAATGTTTTTGAAAACTTTAATCCCATTCTGCCCGAGCAATACAAAAAGAGCGGCTATGTATTTCTGGCCAACATAGACCCCGACCTTCAGCTAAAAGTTCTTAAGCAAATTTCAAAGCCAAGGCTAACCGCCTGCGACTCGATGAATCTCTGGATAGAAAATAAAAGAGCAAGCCTTATGAAAGTTTTAAAGGTTATCGAAATCTTTATTGTTAACGACTCAGAGGCTAAACAGTTAACCGGCCGGTCAAATCTTATTAAAGCGGGAAATAAAATGCTTACGATGGGGCCCAAAATGGTCGTTATAAAAAAGGGTGAGCATGGTGCCCTGGTATTCACAAAACAGTTTAAATTCTGTTCAGCGGCCTATCCGCTGGAAAACGTATGTGATCCAACAGGTTCGGGCGACGCCTTCGCGGGCGGTTTCATGGGCTATTTGGCAATGAAAAAAAGTTTGACCAAATCTAACTTCAAAAAAGCGGTTATTTATGGTAGTATCTTAGCATCATTCAACGTGGAATCTTTTTCTATAGAGCGTTTAAAAAAATTAAAACAGGCGGAAATTAATAAAAGGTTTCGTGAATTCAAAGAACTCATTAGCTTTTAACATGTAGGATAATTTAGCGGTTTCTAAACCACGCGGACGTGATTCAATGGTAGAATGAGAGCTTCCCAAGCTCTATATGGGGGTTCGATTCCCCTCGTCCGCTCCAAGAATAAACAAAAAAAGGTCATTTTCACTTATGAGTACTTTAGCAAAGCGTCTTTTTGATTTAGCGGTTATCGCGGCATTTATCCTGTTAATTTGCGGCTGTGCCGCAAAAAAGAAGTCTATGTCAAAGATGTCCAATATAGCCTCTGTTCCGGGAATATATCATAAGGTCGCGAACAACGAAACCTTGTGGAGTATTTCAAAGGACTATAATATTAGATTAGGCGATCTTATCGCGGCCAATAAGATTCCCGATGCCTCAAAAATCAACTCCGGCCAGTTGATCTTTATTCCTAACGCGGCTAAAGACGCTTATACTAAAATCAATAAGAGGTTTTTCACTTCCGACTCAGGTTTTATCTGGCCCGTAAAAGGTAGAGTGCTAACTCAATTCGGTATAAGGTATAACGGTATAAAAAGCAAGGGAATAAAAATAAAAGCTAAAGAAGGGGTAAAGATTGTGGCGGCCAGATCCGGTGAAATTTCCTTTTGCGAAGATAAGGTTAAGGGCAAGGGGAAGACTATTATCATCGACCATCACGATGGATTTATTACTGTATACGCGCATAATTCGGAGAACTTAGTTGCCGCGGGGCAGGCTGTAAAGCAGGGGGAAGTCATAGCTAAAGTCGGCTCAACCGGAAGAAGCGAAACTCCCCAGTTATATTTCGAGATAAGAAAAGGACACAAGCCTCAAAATCCATTTTATTATCTGCCATAATAGCGGTAGGTGGGGTAAGAAAAACAACAAGGGAAGACAAAAATGATTAAAATCGGTGTTATATCAGATACGCATATCCCGGCAAATTGCCCCCAAATCCCCAAACAACTACTGGATCGGCTCAAAGGCGTTGACTTCATTCTGCATGCCGGAGATATCACGGAATTAAGCGCTATAGAACAACTCAATAAAGTAGCCTCTGTTACCGCCGTCTCCGGCAATATGGACTCTTTCGCCGTAAAAGCGAAACTCCCCCAAAAGAAAATAGTAACTGTAGGCAATTTTAAAATTGGGTTAATCCACGAGTTAGGGCGGGCGTCAAAACGCCTGGAAACGGTTCATCGGGAGTTTTGCGGCATCAAAATTGACGCGGTTGTTTTTGGGCATACCCACTGCCCGCTAAATGAAACAACCAAAGGTATTCTATTTTTTAACCCGGGCAGCCCGACAGACGGTATACTTTCTCCTTACAAATCAATAGGCATCATAAGCGTCTCTGATAAAGTAGTTGGAGAAATCATAAAACTAAACAGTTAAAGGGAAGCAAAATGCTTACAGTTTATTTGCAATTCGCGCTCTTTTCCGGACTAATTATCTTCTTCGGTTACAAACTCTCTGTCTACGGACGTGATATTTCTAAACAAACCTTCTTTTCAGAAGCGCTGTTCGGTATAATATTTCTGGCTGTCATAACCTCTCTACCTGAACTCATCGCGAGCATTAGTTCAGCCGTAATGGTTGACCTGCCCAACATGGCCGCTTCCGACGTCCTGGGCTCCATCCTGATAAACTTGATGATAATAGGCGTCCTTGACTTCATACAGGGAAAAGGCGGCATACTTTCTTTATCCGGTAGAAAACATATCCTGACGGCAAGCATAACCATTGGCATTCTTGCCATAATCTCTTTATCACTCCTGCTAAGAGAAATAGCGGGAGTCCATTTAGGGTTTTTTAATATCGGCTATGAAAGCTACCTGATTATCATCATCTTCATTTTTTCCACACGCATGCTTTATCAGCACGGCCAGGAAAAAAATGAAGAAAAAAGTAACGGCAAAAAAACTATAGGCCGGCTCTGGCTGAAGTTTGGCATCTCGGCGGCTATCGTTGTCATATCAGGACTGAAAATAGCCGAATGCGGCGCCGCTATAGTGGAGAACACTCCTTTAAGTGACAACTTTGTCGGCCTTGTCTTTCTGGCCGTGGTTACCTCTTTGCCGGAACTAATCGTCTCAATTACCGCTTTGCGGCTGGGTTCGGTTAATATGGCAATCGGAAACATTCTGGGCAGCAACTTTTTTGATACTCTCATAATTCCCTTAACGGATATTTGCTACAGAAAAGATCAAATACTCTCAGTAATAGACTTATCTCATTTATTTACTCTCATCTTATGCATACTTTTTTCCGCTATTATCATCAGCGGCATAAGTTATCGCAGCAAAAAGTCATTTTTAAAGTTAGGGTGGGATGTTATCTTTATGTTTATCATCTTTATTGTAGCCGTTTATTTCTTTTACATTATCGGATGCAGGTAATATCACAAGTTGTATGATAAATTATAAGGAAACTAAGTGATTTAAAAGGAATATTTTTATCATGGAGGGAGAGGAAAATCCTAAATACTAAATCCGAAACACTAAACAAATCCAAATGTCCAAAATACAAATGACCAAAACAAAAACACTTAAGGTTTATAACATTTGAGCATTAGAATTTTGAGATTATTTAGGATTTAGATATTAGGATTTAGAGTTTGTTTAGAGTTTTTTAAACGTATAAAGGGTAAATAATTTTGACAGTACGATAGAAGAGATAGGGAGGCAGTAATGGAAAAACTTTGGGCTCCATGGAGAGCGAAGTATGCTAAGTCAAAAAAAACTAAGGGGTGCATATTTTGCCTGAAGCCAAAATCCAAAAGCGGTAACAAAGAGTACATAGTAACCAAAGGCAGATATGTCTTTTCAATGTTAAATATATACCCCTACAATAACGGCCATATCATGGTAGCTCCTTACCGCCACATTCAAGACCTGGATGGCCTCGATAAAGAGGAAGCATTAGAATTGATGGAGATGATTAATAAATCTATAAATTTGCTTAAAGCGGTTCTTAAGCCATCCGCTTTTAATATTGGCATAAACATCGGGAGTATCGCCGGAGCAGGTTACGCGGAACATCTACACGTTCATATTGTGCCTCGCTGGCAGGGTGATACTAATTTTATGCCCATTATTGCCAAAACCAAGGTCGTCCCGGAAGCTCTTGATGAACTGTATAAAAGATTAAAAGATACTCAGAAAAAACATTGTGACAAATAACACATCTTAAAAAAATAACAAGCCCTGCTTAAACTATGAAACATTCTGATTTTGTTCATCTACATACTCATACTTTGTACAGTCTTTTAGACGGTGCCTGCCGCATTGAAGATATAATGGAAACAGCGCGCGAATTTAAAATGCCGGCGGCGGCAATTACTGACCACGGCAATATGTTCGGAGCCATCCACTTTTATACCCACGCGATGAAGCAGGGAATAAAACCGATAATCGGCGCCGAAATGTACCTGGCGCCGAAATCAAGGTTTGATAAATCATCAGGAGGAGCAAGAGGAGCCGCCAACCACATTACCCTTTTAGCTAAAGATGAAACAGGCTATCAAAATCTGATGAAGCTGGTCTCCGCCGGCTACACAGAAGGTTTCTATTATAAGCCGCGAGTTGATAAAGAAATGCTCTCTGAACACAGCCGCGGAATAATAGCCTTAAGCGGCTGCTTAAAAGGAACTATCCCCCAGCTATTACTCAAGGACAAAGTTGATAAAGCTGTAAATTATATCGGCGAGCTTGCCGGTATTTTCAGTAAAAACTTTTATCTGGAAATACAAGATCACGGCCTTAAAGAACAAAAGAAGGTCAATAAACTTCTTATTCGCCTTTCCAAAGAAATAAACATTCCTCTAGTAGCCACTAATGACGTTCATTATATAAAAAAAGAGCATGCTCAAGCGCACGAAGCGCTTCTCTGCCTGCAGACACAAACAACCTTAGATGACCCCGGCAGAATGAGGCTAAGTACCAACGAATTTTACTTCAAGAGCCCCCAGGAAATGAAAGAACTCTTTAAAGAAACGCCGGAAGCTATAAGAAATACTATAGAGATTACAGAAAGATGTAATCTGGAACTGTCCTTTGATAAAGACCATTTACCGCGCTATAAGACTCCGAACGGCATAAACAGTAATGAATACCTGACAAATCTCTGCCTTGAAGGAGCAAAAAAAAAGTATACGACTATTAACGAAAATTTGAAAAAAAGGCTTGATTATGAGTTAAATATCATCGAAAATGCCGGATTTACAAGTTATTTCCTAATGGTTTGGGACTTTGTAAAGTTTGCTAAAAGTCAAAACATCCCCGTAGGCCCGGGCAGGGGATCCGCCGCGGGCAGCGTAGTCGCCTATGTTCTTGACATTACAGGCATAGATCCCATTCAGCATAATTTAATCTTTGAAAGATTTCTCAATCCCGAGAGAATCAGCCTGCCTGATATTGATATAGACTTTTGCTATGAACGCAGGCAGGAAGTTATTGATTATGTAGCAAATAAATACGGCAAGAGAAACGTGGCTCAGATAATTACCTTTGGAAGCATGGCGGCCAGGGCCGTTATCAGAGACGTCGCCAGGGTTATGAGCCTCTCCTATAACGAGGCTGATAAAATAGCAAAGATGATACCGTCAGACCCAAAGATGACTCTTAATAAAGCCTTGAAATTAGAACCTGACTTAAAAAAATTATACGAAAACGATGAGAAAATCGCCCAATTAATTAACACTTCAAAGACGCTTGAGGGATTAAAAAGGCACGCTTCGATGCACGCGGCAGGAGTCGTTATCTCTGAAGATGATTTGACAAATCACATACCCCTGTTTAAAACAGCCGATGATCAGATTACAACCGGTTACGATATGGAATCACTAAAGAAAATCGGCCTGGTTAAGATGGATTTCTTGGGACTCAAGACACTAACTGTTATCGATAAAGCATGTAAGATTGTAAAAAGGGTGCGGGGCGATACCATCGACATTAACGGCCTACCCCTTAATGACAAGAAAACCTATAAACTCCTAAGCGCGGCAAAATCAATGGGCGTTTTTCAGCTTGAAAGTTCAGGAATGAGGGATCTTCTGAGAAAACTGAAACCTGAGGTTTTTGATGATATCGTCGCGCTTCTGGCGCTATATCGCCCGGGGCCGCTGGGCAGCGGCCTGGTAGACGAATTTATTAAAAGGAAACATGGCAAGGTTCCCGTAGTCTACGTTCATCCTCAGCTTAAACCGATACTTAAAGATACATACGGAGTACTTTTGCACCAGGATCAAATTATGGTCATGGGTATCAAATTGGCGGGTTTTTCTCTTGCCCAGGCTGATATCCTTATGCGCGCCATCAGTAAAAAAAGGCCTGAAGAGATGGAGGAGCTTCACGGCGATTTTATCAAAGGCGCCGCGGCCGGAGGCATTAACAAAAACAAGGCGGAAGAAATCTTTACCCTCATATCTCATTTTACAGGTTACGGCTTCAATAAGGCGCATACAACTTGCTACGCGGCTATAGCCTATCAAACAGCCTATCTTAAGGCAAATTACCCCGTGGAATTCATGACCGCGCTCTTGAGCAGTGAAAAAAATGATATGGATAAGATAGCTCTCTACATTGAAGATGCTAAAAAATTAGGGATTGAAATACTTCCTCCCGACGTAAATGAAAGTTTCTCTGAGTTTACGGTAATAAAGGAAAAAAAAGCTATACGCTTCGGCCTATCCGCTGTGAAAAATGTCGGCGAAGGAGCTATAAATTCAATAATAAAGGCGAGGTTAAAAGAAGGCAATTTTAAGTCCCTATATGATTTGTGCAAGCGGATTGATTCAAGGCTGGTTAATAGAAGAGTGATTGAAAGCCTGATTAAATGCGGCGCTTTTCATAGCTTCAGACTCTACAGGTCACAGCTAACGGCAATACTGGATAAAGTTATGGATGCGGCTTGCAGCATACAAAAGGATAAGGCCAGCGGCCAACTTTCTTTCTTGGACGGGCCGCAAGAGGAGGGAAGCTTTGGAAAGACCTTCAAAGAAATACCGCAAATTGATGAATGGCCGGAAAATCAACTATTGGCCTACGAAAAAGATATGTTAGGCTTTTATATAACCGGCCATCCACTGGCAAAATACGAAAAAACTCTTAAGTTTTTCTCAAAACTACAGATATCACGTTTATCTACGGGTAAAGACGGCAGTGAAATAACCATTGCGGGGGTTATCGCCAAAATAAAGCAAACGGTTACCAAAAAAAAGGGTGAAAAAATGGCCATTGTCAGGCTTGAAGACCTGAGCGGCCAGACAGACGTGCTTGTTTTTCCAAAGTCATACGCAAAATGTTCAAATTTTATAAAGATTGATGCTATTGTTTTTATTAAAGGGAGGTTGAATTTACGCGAAGAAACTCCCAAGATTATCGCTGACGAGATTATTTCCATAAAAGAAGCCAGAACCAAATATACCTCAAGCCTCGAAATTAAACTTCTGACCGCGGGCCTGGAAGAAAAAACTTTAAAAGAGTTAAAGGAAGTGCTGGCAGTACATCCGGGAAGAACTCCGGTTTATTTGAACTTCATAAGCCCGCAAGGCAAAAATCAAAAAATACTGGCCAACTCAGATATAAAGGTTAAGGCTGATGAAGCCTTAATTAACCGTATAGAGAAATTGGTCGGGCAAGATGCCGTATTTATTGAAGTTTGCGCTTGACATATTTGGTTCCAATATGATATATTACTCTTAGAAACATAAAGAGTTAGAAAAATGGGGGAGGATGGCAGATGACAAAAAAAGACATTGTCTTAAGAATAGCAAGTGAAACCAAAATCAAACAAATTGACGTCAAAAGGGTAGTACAAAAGATACTTCAATGCATCATTGAAAACCTACAAGAAGGCAAAAAAGTAGAGTTGCGTAATTTCGGTGTTTTTAAAATAAAGCAAAGGCGGGGAAGAACAGGAAGAAATCCCCGAACCGGCGAAGTTGTTCCGGTTCCGCCCAAAAAGGTGGTTATATTTAAACCCGGTTTAATAATGAAAAAGATGATTAAATAGCTATTTATTTTTAATATAAACGGTTTTAATACTAAAAACTACGGTTAATCTACATCAAAACACCCCATATGAAAATCAAATCCCTTAAAGGCACAAACGATATATTGTCTCCAAAGATAAACAAGTGGCGCCACCTGGAGGAGTCCGCCCGCCGAATATTTGAGTGCTACGGTTATCAGGAAATTCGTACCCCCATCATTGAACATACGTCTTTATTTAAAAGAAGTATTGGCGAAGAAACCGATATTGTCCAAAAAGAAATGTTCACTTTTTCCGATAACGCCAATCGCAGTATATCGCTTAGGCCGGAAGAAACCCCCTCCGTAGCTAGAGCATATATAGAACATAACATTGATAAGCAAACCGGTTTGGCAAAATTTTTCTACATAGGGCCCATGTTCAGAAGTGAGCGCCCTCAAGCGGGCCGTTATAGGCAATTTCATCAGTTCGGAGCTGAAGCTATAGGATCTTACAGCCCTTATCTTGACGCGGAGATTATCGCTTTAATGGATGAGATCGTCAAAACTCTTAAACTCAAAAACTATGAGATTCAAATCAACTCCCTCGGTTGCGGAAATGACAGGCATAAATATAAAAAGCGGCTCGCGAAAATCGCCGAAAATAAACCGCGTCTAATATCTAAATTATGCGTTAATTGCCAACGCAGAATCAAAAACAATCCTTTAAGAATATTGGACTGCAAAAATCCAACTTGCCGCGAATTGATGGATGATTTTCCGACACCATTTGATTGCATCTGTGAAAAATGCCTTAATCACTATGAAAAATTAAAAAAAATTCTTAAACAATTAAAAATACCGTTTAAAGAAAACCGGTTTCTGGTAAGAGGCTTGGATTATTATACCGGCACAACTTTTGAACTCACCCATACAGGCTTAGGAGCTCAAAACGCCATATGCGGCGGCGGTCGCTACGATAACCTTATCAGTTCTTTTGGAGGGCCTGAGATGGGTGCCTGCGGTTTCGCTTTCGGCATTGAAAGACTGCTGCTTGCCTGCGAATCTGAAAATATCGAATTTAAAATAAACAAAGCTAAAACGGTTTATATCGCCGCTTTAGATGAGCCTTCATATGAAATGAGTTTTGAAATACTCCATCACATCAGACAAACCGGCATTCAGGCTCATATGGCTTATGAAATTAAATCTCTTAAAGCGCAGATGCGCCAAGCTAACCGGCTCGAAGCCGGATATGTAATAATAATAGGTGAAAATGAACTTAAAAGCAAAACATTTACAGTAAAAGATATGGCCAAACACACACAAACCAGTGTAGATAAAAAGGAGCTTCTTAAGTTAGTCGCGAAACAATGATAACTCGTAAAGATACTGAAAAAAAAGAAGAACAATATCTGGCTAATTACGCCGCAAAAAGCAGCCAAAGCAGGGGTAGGGTTCACAAGGAAAGTGAACATCCTTACCGCACAGCCTATCAGCGCGATAAAGACAGAATTACTTATTCTACGGCCTTCAGGCGGCTCCAGTATAAAACACAGGTTTTTGTAAACTATGAAGGCGACCATTACCGGACCCGCCTAACTCATACCCTGGAAGTAACTCAGATCGCGCGAACCATAGCTCGCGCTCTTGGGCTAAATGAAGACCTGGTCGAGGCCATCGCTCTGGCTCATGACATAGGGCATACGCCTTTTGGCCACTCCGGTGAAAAAGCGCTGAATGAAATGATGAAAAAAAATGGCGGCTTTGAGCATAATTTGCAGGCTCTCAGAATCGTTGACTATCTGGAAGAGAAACACCCCGACTTTAAAGGACTAAACTTAAGCTGGGAGGTAAGAGAAGGAATAATAAAACACAAAAGCATATACGATACACCCAGGACTTCTAGTTTCAACCCTAAAAAAAACCCATCATTGGAAGCTCAAGTCGTAAACGTTGCCGATGAAATAGCTTATAATAATCATGATTTAGATGACGGTATAACTTCCGGCTTGATTTCTATGGAAAATCTTGATAAAATTAAAATCTGGAAATTAGCTCAAAGAAAAGTCAACCAAAAATATCGAAGGGCTGATGAAGAAGCAATAAGACATCTTACGATAAGAGAAATGATTAATTATTACGTTTCTGATTTAATTGAAGAAACTAATAAAAAATTAAAGATGGCTAAAATAACATCCAGCCAAAAAGCAATCAATCAAAAGAAAGCGATAGTAACCTTTAGTCCGGTTTTCAATAAACAAAAAGCGGAAGCCGCTAAATTTTTATACGACAATCTTTATATGCATCCTCATGTAATCAGAATGTCTGATAAGTCGACCAGGTTTTTACATGATTTATTTAAAATATACATAAAACAACCGGCCTTAATGCCTCAAGCCAGGCTGAAGTATTTAAAAAGGGACGGTAAGTACCGGGTTATCTGCGATTATATGGCCGGTATGACCGACAGGTACGCCCTCGATGAATACAAAAAATTATTCGATCCTTATGAAAGAGTCTAATCCCGCGGAAAAAAAGGATAGCGTTAAATGAAAAAAAACAAAGGGGAATTATTTCATAACTTAATCACTTCTGAAGAATATCAAAAAATGAAAAAGGTATTCCTCAAGGCCTGGGGAAAAAAAACAGTTTGGCTGGAAATAGAAACAGTCCCGCAGTTGATTCCTGAGTTTAAAGATAAATTCCCAGCCTCTTTTCTAAATAAGCATAAAAAGTCGGAAAAAGATAAAAAAGTTTTTATTACTATCTATGCCTCGCTTCATAAAGTTAAAAAAAGTCATAATCCGGTAGGAGTTAAATACGATGCTAACTCAACAGCGTACATTTTTCCATTTTTAAGCGAAAACTACCTGTTTGGCTATGTAATAACCGCCGATATTCAATGTTTAAACGCGAAAGAGTACAGCCTAATTTTTCAGTCTTATTTAAATACCGCTGTTTTAAAAATGCAGAACGATATGGAGCTCACAAGGCTCTATGAAACCATTCAGCCCAGAACAGCGGCCCTTTCGACCATTCACACCATACACAGGCTCATAAGCACTACTCTTGATCTGAAGGATCTTTTGCCGCGCTTGGCAAGATTATCTCTTCAAGTAATGAAGGTTAAAAAATGCTCCATTTATCTGACGGAAAAAAACGGGCGATGTTTAAAACCAATGGCCTGCGTAACTCCAAGAGGGCAGTTATCAGACACCCATAAGATTAAATTCGGTGACGGCATGGCCGGCCAATCAGCTAAAAAAGCAATCCCCATGTTAACAGAACATTGTCTCGCAATGCCGCTTATAGAAGAAGATGTTCTTGGTGTCATTGTAGTCGCTGACAAAGTAGATAAAAAACCTTTTAATTACTTTGACCAGGAAATCCTAAGTACCTTGTCTGAGCAAGCCGTCGTTGCCATTAAAAACGCGAGGCTAAACAAACAGCGGGAAAAGGTAGCCGTAGGAAGCATTAAATCGCTCACAACGCTTTCAGGTATCTACAGACAGGCTCATATACCGGAGGCAAAATTTAAAAAACTAATAACCGACATTGCCCACGAACTGAATTTATCCAAAGATAATATTAATGCCCTGAATTACGCCGTTAAACTGCATGACGTCGGCAAAATAGGCATACCTGAAAAAATTCTTCAAAAAAACTCAAGACTAACAAGCAAAGAATTTAAAATGATAAAACAGCATCCTACAAAAAGCGCGTCGATTCTCAAGCATCTTAAAGTTTTAGAGCCGGCCATACCGATCATTCTTTATCACCGTGAAAAATATGACGGCTCCGGTTATCCGGAAGGATTAAAGGGTAAAGAAATACCAATCGGCGCCAGAATATTGTCGATTGTTGACGCCTTTGACGCCATGATAACCAAGAGGCCGTATCGCAGAGCTAAATCTATCGACCAGGCAATAAAAGAAATAAACAAAAATAGCGGCACGCAATTTGACCCAAAAATCGTTAAGGCCTTTCTGAAAGTTATTAAAAAAACTAAAAAAATCAAAAAAGTTGCTTAATGGGAATCGGTATATAAATGAACGAAAACCGTGAATATCAGTCAGAATTATTCAGTGAATTTCCAAAGGGCCGCGTTAAAAAGGCAAAAGCGTTTAAAAGCGTGCCCAAGCTAAAAAATATACTAATCAGTATCTCACGCGAAAAACTGGTTTCTTTAATAATAGCCGTCATTCTGCTCTATGTTGTAATATTTTCCCTTGGAGTAGAAAAAGGCAAAAGAATGAGTTTACCCGCCGCGGGTAAGACAGACAAGCTTGCCGTAACGGCAGAAACTGAGGCCGTTAAAAAAGAAAACAGCCGGAAAGCAACTATAGGGTTGGAGGAAGAGCGGCAAATCGAAAGTAAGGCCGTAGAAGAAAAACAGGGGGAGCAGATGGCGGCTGGCGCGATAGAAGACAAAAAGCCGCCCGCTTATAAAACCTACAGTTTGCAGCTTGCCGCTTACGCTCAGTTATCCCGGGCGGAAAAAGAGGCTGAAAAACTAAAAAAACGCGGATATACAGCTTTTATCGATTCAAATAACAAGTACCACATTGTTTTTGTAGGAAACTATAAAGACAAAGTGAAAGCGCGAAAACTCAGAAAAAAACTTAGTGAGGAATACAAAGGGTGTTATGTTAAAAGCCGTTTAATTCAGAATTAAAAAAGAGGAGGAAGGGATGTCACAACATAAAAGCTTAAAATCAGCTTCCAAGGACAAAAAGATAAGAAGCGTCCTTAACCGTTTTGAGAAGATCAGTAAGCTCAAAGAGCGGGGCAAGTGGAATGAGAATGATTCGGTGTTCGGCCTGCCTAAAGTTAAAGTAATGAAGTTAAAGCTGAAGAAACAAAAGCCTAAGGAAGCGGAAGAGAAGGCTGCCGAGGAAGCGGAGAAGTCTACCAAAGAAGAAGCTCAGTCTCAAAAAGGCAAAGAAAAGTAATGCGGATAACCGGCTTTTATTCAGTTAAAAGAGCAGTTATTCTGGCCGCTATAACCGCTTCCATATTAGCCGCCGCTCCGCTTAACGCCCGGGATTATCCATTTGTAGGAAAAGTAAAAGCCGGGAGAGTAAATTTAAGGGCCGGTTATAACAAAAATTTTACTTCGTTAAAACAGCTGTCTAAGGGAGATAAAATTGTAGTCCGGGGCATATACTACGGCTGGTACAAGATAGAACTTCCCAATGACGTATATTGTTATGTCGCCAAAGAGTACATATCGAATAGCGGCCTGGTTCAGGTTACTATTTTAAACGTAAGAGCCGGCCCCGGTTCCAGCTACAACGTCCTGGGTAAATTAGAGAGGGGCTTTAAAGTTAAGGTTGTCGGTACTGTCGCCGGCTGGTATAAAATAAAAGCTCCGGCTAACTGCAGCGGATGGATAAAAAAACCGTTTGTCGACTACTATAGCGACTGTAAAAAAATTGAACAAGCCGGGCTAAAAGAAAAAACCTATGCTAAAAAAGTTGAAAATAAAATAAAGGTAATCGTCTATCCGAAAGAAAAAGATAAAGAAAAGAGCAAACTGCGGCCTGCTTCAAAGGAAATCTATAGCGCGGAAGGAACAATAAGAGATTTAGGAAGGGTTTTCGGAGTAGATGCCACGCATAAACTCAAAACCGGCAGAAAAACAAAATATTATTTAAAGAGCGCGGCTCTTGATTTAGATACTTACGTAAACTGCAAAGTTAAGCTCTACGGTGAAAAGAGCAATGCCGCCTCCAGATACCCCCTGATTTATGTTGTCAAAATAGAACTGTTAAATTAAAAAAAGAATGAAATGTTTTTTATTATTGATAAACTTTTTTTAATTTTAGCCTTTACGGTCGCGATAATTATTCACGAGTTCGCTCATGGATGGACGGCTGAAAAATTAGGCGACCCGACAGCGCGGGAAGCGGGAAGAGTTACCTTTAATCCTATAGCGCACATTGATCCCATAGGCACAATTGCCGCGCCCGCTTTTCTTCTTATCATAAACTTTCCTATACTTTTCGGCTGGGCAAAACCCGTGCCGATTAATTCCTACAACCTAAATAATCCTAAAAAGGATATGGTCTACGTATCGCTGGCCGGGCCGGCGGCTAACCTTTTTACAGCTACCTGCGCCGCCGGACTGCTGCGCTTGGGCGGTATTTTGCCTTCTGAAATTCTTAGTTTAAGTAATAATATAGTAATCACCAATCCTTTTATACTCTTTTTGATCTACCTTATTTTGATTAATTTATTTTTAGGCGTATTTAATCTAATTCCCGTACATCCCTTGGACGGCTCTCGAATATTAGAGGCATTCCTGCCGCGGGAGACGGCCTGGCGGTATAAGAAAATCGCTCCCTACGGAATTATAATTATTTTTATGCTGTTTTATTTCACAGCACTCGCTGATTTTATTCTTGCTATTGTCGGTTTTATCATTAATCTATACAGCATCCATTAAGTTATTTCAGGCACTCATAACCTCAATAACTAACTTGACTTAACTCCTTATTATTGTTATACTAAACCACATGAAAAACTTAAAAAAGATCACAGTAAATCTAAAAGAAAGAAGCTACGGTATCTACATAGCGAACAACCAGTTCAATTGCCTGGGCAGGCTGTTAAAAGAGTCAAATATCGGCAATCACGCCGTAATTATCAGCAACTCCAAAATAAAAAAATTATATAACGAAAAAATAGTAAAAACTCTCTCAAAATCTTCCATAAAAAATGATTTTATCGAAGTGCCTGACTCAGAAAAAGCGAAATCGGTAAGTTGTCTGAGTAAAGTCATTTCTAAAATAGCGCGTATTGACGTACGAAAGAGAATCTTCGTAATCGCGCTGGGTGGAGGAGTAATCGGAGATTTAAGCGGCTTTGCGGCTGCCGTTTACAAAAGAGGAATTCCTTACGTGCAGGTACCAACCAGCCTTTTGGCTCAGGTTGATTCAAGCATTGGCGGCAAAGTAGCGGTTGATTTACAATATGGGAAAAACTTATTGGGCGCGTTTTACCAGCCGCGTTTGGTTTTTAGCGATGTATCCACCGTGTCATCCCTGAACTTAAGACAACTCAAAACGGGGCTGGCTGAAGTAATCAAATACGGCGTTATAACCGATAGCCAGCTTTTTAGGTTTATTGAACTTAACTACCATAAAATACTTGAATTGGATAAGGAAGCTCTCAGCCACATCATCATCCAATCGTCGCGAATAAAGGCCAGGGTCGTATCACAAGATGAAAGAGAAACCAAAGGCATACGCACCATTCTTAACTTCGGCCACACCATTGGGCACGCCATTGAAACGGCGTCAGACTACGGCAAAAGTTATACTCACGGAGAGGCTATCGCCATAGGCATGATATGCGCCAGTGAAATAGCCTGCAGGTTAAAAATCTGTAATCAAAAAACTCTCTGCCGCATCGAAAGTATCATCTCAATGATCGGCCTGCCTATCCACATAAAAAACGCTCCATTAGAAAAAATAATGCCGGCTTACTTGCATGACAAAAAATTTATCTCCGGGAAAAACAGATTTGTCCTGCCGGTAAACATCGGAAAGGTCATAATACGTGAAGGAATTTCTGAGCGCCTCATAAAAAACGTCATCAGTCAAAGAATAAAAAAATAGCGCTGGTTGCATACTGTCAAAGTTGTTTAAAAAATTGCAAAAGAACCACGTGATTTAAAAGAGTTATATTTATTGTAAAAATCCTAAATACTAAGCACTAAATACTAAACAAATCCAAATGTCCAAAATACCTGCCTACCGACAGGCAGGCAAATGACCAAAACAAAGACACTTAAGGTTTATAACATTTGAGCATTAGAATTTTGAAATTATTTAGGATTTAGATATTAGAGTTTAGGGTTTAGAGTTTTTTAAACGTATAAAGAGTAACTAGTTTTGACAATATATCTTAAAAAGGCAGGAGGCTCTAAATGATAAAAAAACGGCTTCAATTACTGATTGCCGTAATTTGTTTTTTGCTTATTATAAGTCATGGTTCGCTCAAAGCCGCCAACCTTATGCCGCTCGACACACAAGACGCGAACGTCATTGAGGCGGGCACACTGGAGGTGCGGATAGGGGTTGAATATCTCGAGAACAAAAAATTAGCCTTTGACAGCGGTCAAAAAAACCGGGACGAGGCCCGCTTGCCTTCTTTGGGCATGATGCTGGGCGCGGGTAAAATCGTTGAAATTCAAACACTCTTTGACTGCCTGTATGTTGACGAAACTGATAGCGCGTACGGGGCAGGTGACATACGCCTCTCTACAAAGGTACAACTTAGGCAAGAGGATAATTATCCGGCAATCGGCCTTAATTTTAGCACTAAGCTGCCAAACGCGAGTAATGAAGACAGGCTGGGTACTGATGAATTTGACTTCTTTAATTCCTTACTGCTCAGCAAGCATCTCGGCAATACAGCCTGCCATCTCAATCTCGGTATGGGAATACTGGGCAATCCACATCATAACAGCAATCAGGACGACGTACTTTACTACAACTTAGGCGTTCTAATTCCTGCCGATGATACCTTGAATTTAGCTCTTGGGATCAGCGGCCAGGCCTTTTCAAATGACAATAATGACTTTTTATGCTTACTGATAGGCGCCCAGGGCAAAAGGGAGAATTGGGCCTGGGACATAGGCGGCGGCATAGGCTTAACAGATGAAAGCCGGGACTGGTCGGTAACCTTGGGTATCACAAAAAGCTTCAATAATTTCATAAAGTTCTAAAATGGAAATTAGAGAGTTTAAAGAAACAGATTTAAAAGAGGTAAAAAACTTCATCGACAGAAGCCTTAAAGAAGAACTCTCAGGCGGGCAGCAAAAACTGCCCGATAATAACCTGAATAACTTGCGGCAAATTTATGAGGCGGATAAAAATATTTTTTTAATTGTCGAAGAAGAAGAAAAAATTATTGCTGTTATAGGCGTCTTAAATGAAAGTAACGACGTGGCGCTGATAAGGAGATTTTTTATTCATCGTGGCTATCGAGGAAGGAATATTGAAGATACTCTACTCCATAGAGTAATTGACTTTTGCAGAATAAAGAGCTACAAGCGTATTCTATTCCGTTCAACCGGCCGCATGAAGGCCGTCATTAATCTTTTCTTAAAGAACGGCTTCATGGAGAAGGAGCGGCAAAATATGGGTGAACGGGAAATTGTTGAACTTATTTATAAGATAAAGTCCTGATGCCTTCTTTAAACCCTATTAAAATAAGGAGAAAACGGGTAACATGGATAAACCATCTTTCCGCAGAAGGCAATATTTAATAAAACCTGTTTTTCAGTTAAAAATTTCTTCGATTATCGGCATTACACTGCTGATAGCAACCTTTATTACAGCGGCTACCCTCTACTTCAACATTCTTAATTCCGTCCTGCCTGAATTTTCAACTGATAAATTAAAGATGAGAATTAATACTGCTGCCGATATAAGACAGCGGCAGGTGGCTCGTTATTCCGCCGGCATTAGAGAAGAAAGAGAGTTTGATATGTTTTTCCCTGAGACAGCGAAAATGCTGTCTGATTACGAGCGGGGAGTAGTCATGGAAATCCTATACGAAGTCAATCAAAAGCTTGTCCCCTGGATTTTTGTTCTACTTGGCTTAATTATATCGTTTAGCATATTTTTGACTCACCGAATCGCCGGACCGGTTTACCGCTTTGAAGAAACGATGAAAAGATTTATAAAAGGAGACATGGACGTTCGCATTCATTTAAGGTGGGCCGACGAATTCCAAAGGCTGGCTAAACTGATAAATGAAGCTATCTCATCCTTTAGCCAAAGAGAAAAAATGGCGAAAGACCTCCTAAAGAAAATAGCTGACGTTAATCAAAACTTAAAAAAGAACGCTGCCCAGCTATCTTCGGCAACAGAAAAAATTAAAGGCCCCATCACACAAAACGAACAATATATAGCGGAAATGGCCAAACTGTTGGATTTTTATAAAAATACAAAATAAGGAAGCTTTTACAGTTATTATGGTTTGTTTTTTTAAAAAAGCAGCTTTAATTTTTCTTTTAAGCATTCTACCGCTTCCTCTTTTTTCCGCGAACGCGCTGCCGCAAGAACGCCTGTCAGAGAGCGACAAAAAGTTCCTGATAAAGCTTGAAAAAGATATATTTGACTACTTCTGGAAAGAAGCAAATCCAAGAAACGGCCTGATTAAGGATAGTTCCCGCGTAGGCGCCCCTTCGAGTATAGCAGCTTGCGGCTTCGGCCTTACGGCAATATGTATCGGGGCAGAGAGGGGATGGGTAGACCATGATAGAGCCTATAATAGAGTTCTCAAAACGCTTATTACCTTCAGAGATAAAGTTCCCAATGAACACGGCTTTTTCTATCATTTTCTTGATATGCGGACCGGTAAAAGGGTATGGGAATGTGAAATATCTTCAATAGACACCGCCCTATTTCTGGCAGGCGCTCTTTTTGCGGGTGAATACTTTAAGGGAACTGAAGTCGAAAAGGTTGCTACTGCGCTTTATCGCCGGGTAGATTGGCCCTGGCTGATGAAAAACAACCTCATCAGCATGGGTTGGAAACCGGAAACAGGCATTTTTCCATCTTACTGGGACTCTTACAGTGAGGCTATGATACTTTACGCGTTGGCTATCGGCTCACCCACATACCCCATTAAAGCCAAAAGCTGGTCTACCTGGAAGAGATCGGTAGCAAAATATGGTGATTACGAGCTTATCTACTGTTCTACGGGCAGCCTTTTTACCTATCAATATTCACACGCATGGATAGACTTCAGGAAACTTGACGATCAAGGTATAAATTGGTTTAAAAACTCTATCGAGGCCACAAAAGCTAATAGAAAATTCTGTATTGACCAACAGAACCATTATCGCACTTACGGCCCGAATATCTGGGGGCTAACAGCATCCTTGGGGCCAAGCGGCTATAGAGGCTATGGGGCAAAACCCGGCCACTCAATTCACGACGGAACTATATGCCCTTATGGAGCGGGTGGATCCATCGCTTTTACACCAAAGCTCTCAATATCAGCCTTAAGACATATGTATAATAGATACGGAAATAAAGTATATAAAAAATATGGCTTTATCGACGCCTTCAACGTCGATAAAAAATGGCATACCGAGGAATGCCTGGGTATTAGTCTTGGAGTTACGATGCTAATGATAGAAAATTACCGCAGTAAAATGGTTTGGAAATACTTTATGAAAAATAGATACATTAAGAAGTGGGTTTTTCTGTGCTTTGATTCTAAAGATGAGGATGACAAGCGGTAGTTAGTTTACAAAAAACCATAACATAACCTTTGGAGGTAGACATGAAGCAGGGAATAATTATTGCCATATTGTTATTTTTAGGTGTGGTAGGGCTATCTTGCGCCGAAATAACGCCCCCTTCGCCGGCTCAGATATTACAGCACCCTCTGGGAACAGACTCTCTCCGCAGGGGAATGCCGAAAGAAGAGGTACTAGAGTTGTGGGGCAAGCCGGCCAAAACAATTACCACAGCCCCGGACGCGTGGACAGATGAGAAGGAAGAGTGGGTCTACGACGCGCGCTATCCGGCGATTCCGCTGGATGCCGATTATCTCTCCAGGACAAAAAGGCTTTATTTTGAAGGAAATATTTTAATTAGATGGGAAGAGGACAAGGAAACAAAATAAACTATTTTACAAAAGGCTAAATTTATGAAAAAAATTTTTATTATCGTTTTATTAACTGTTATCATCAGCGGCTGCTCCAGGCACATAATTAAGTATTCAATTTCAGAAAGCGATATCCGGTGCCGCCGGGAGCACAGCATAAACATAGAAACTTTTAGTGATAATCGTCCCGAACAAGAACGAACAGGTAAAAACGGAAGGTTTTTAAAGTTTGCTTCCAGGGACTCGCACTTTGAGGAAAATATAACTGTTTCTTTAAACAGAATTCTTAAGCAAGAACTCAAAAAAAGCGGCCTGTTGATTGCAAGCGCCTTTCAGGAAGACAAAAGAAATGCCTCTGACTATACATTATCAGGTTCTGTAGAGCATTTTCAGGCAGCACTTCAACTGCCAAAAACAACGGTAGTTCCGTATTTGAAGCAAGTAGCCAGTATTTGGTCCAAAGATGAATTTATTATAGCCATTGAAATTAAAATTAAATTGACGGACTCCGCAAATAAGATGCTTATTGATAAAAGCTATATCTTTAGCGAGGACAAAAAACTTCCTACGGGCCTCTTTAGCTCGGCCAGATACTCAAGAGGATTCAACTACAAATTAAAATTACTGGACGAGGCTTTAAGTAAAATAATAGATGATATCAGAAATGACGTTTTGGTCAAAATTACACAGAATTAACTTTCGGGGCAGAATAGGGAGAGAAAATGATTACTTTTGAAGATTTCAAAAAATTGGAGTTAAAAATTGCTAAAATTATCGAAGTAAAAGAACATCCGAACGCGGACATGCTATATATTCTCAGAGTTGAAATTGAAAACGAATCAAGGCAAATAATATCCGGTATCAAAAAATATTACACGCCTGAGGAGCTAAAAGACAAACAGATAGTTGTCTTGGTCAATATAGAGCCGGCAACCATAAGAGGAGAAATCTCCGAAGGAATGCTTCTGGCAGCTAAAGATGATGAAAACCTGGCAATTTTAATACCTGAAAAAAGCGTAAAGACGGGAAGCGTTGTCAGTTAAGAGCTGATGATAAAAAATACCATAGTTAATTTAGACTTTGAGGCCATATGTCAAAGATGCGGCATCTGCTGTGGAAGTGAAGACGGCGACCCCTGCCAGCATTTAAAAAAAGATAAAGATAATAAATATTACTGCGATATTTATCAGAAAAGGTTCGGCTTACACAAAACTGTAAACGGCACAATAATAAACTGTGTACCGATAGAAGAGGCTTTAAGAGGCAGGGAAGAGTTAAGAAAAAAATGTGCCTATGCCAAAAGCGCGGCAAATGAGAAAAACAAAACATAAGCTTCTTGTAATTGAATGCGAATTACGTAAAGACGGCCTGCGCTTAAAGGTAAATGGGCGCAATTTTGACTTAAGCTATCCGGGAAATATCTGGGCCGAATACCCGCAAGAATGTAAAAATTTCCTGGTGGACAATTTAGTTTACACGCTAACCGCGAATATTCCTCTTGTAGCGCCCACTAACAGCATTATATATAAAAATATATCTACACCCCTTATTAAGCCCTACGTAGACCTGCTAACCATAGAAGGAATTCCTTCCGCGATTAACAGTTATGATGATGGTTTACTGCAAACGCTAAAGCGTCATAACAATGTTTCATATCTGTTTAAAGATGAAAAAGTAAAGTATCCCCCTGAATGGCGTTTAAACACAAGAAGCAATAAAGCGATTGTACCATTGTCCTTCGGCAAAGACAGTCTCGCGACACTGGGAATCTTGAGAGAAGCCGGGGTGGATCCAATTTGCCTCTATATAAACGATACTGAATCTCCTTCCGAAAACAGGCTAAAGCTCAAAATGGCTCAAAAAATCTCCGCTGAGCAGGGAATAGGGGTTAATATAATAACTAATCAAATAGAAAAACTTTGTGATTTTGAGTTCTGGAATACAAAAGAAAGCTGTCTGGGCTATATACATATGATTTTGGGGTTCTGCCTAATGGCCCTGCCTTTTGTTCACTATTACAAAGCAAAATATATCATCATGGGAAATCAACAGGATATGAACTTCCCCTTTATAAGCAAAAACGGTTTTCTTACTTATCCGGCGCCGGATCAAAGTTTAAAATGGCAAAGGTATATAAATCAGATAATAGGACAGTTTACCTCAAATAATACCGCTGTAACAAGCGTGATTACGCCATTAACCAACTTGTTCCTAATGGGGCTTCTTCATCAAAGATACCCTTATTTAGGTCAATACGAAGTTTCCTGTGACTCCCTGGATGCCGGCAATGAACCCAGGTGGTGCTGTAATTGCTCAAAGTGCGCCCGGCTATCTATCTTTATGAAGGCCTTTGGTATGGATACAAAAAAAATAGGTTACAAAAGTGATATGCTCGACATAAAGCATAAAAGGCTGTACTCTTGCCTTGGAGGCCTTAAAACTGATCAGTATGAGGTGTCGCAGCAATCAAAGGAACAGCAGCAACTGGCTTTTTATATGGCCTATAAAAGAGGAGAGAAGGGAAGGCTGATAGATTTTTTTCTTGAAAAACACCTAAAAACGCTACGGATAGTACCTTTAAAAAATAAGTATCTCAAAATCTATAAAGCGGAGGAAATCCCTTGCAAATTAAAAAATAAGATTCTGCCCATATATAAAGAGCAACTAAAAGTTATAAATACCACAAAAAACCAACTATTTTCCTTGCACCGTCCAAAGCAACACCCCGCCTAAAGCCGCCTATATACACCCACACTGCAATCTGACAAGTTTGTTTCAAACACTTTAACAATCAACAAAACTTTATCCACAAGATACCATATATCATCTATAACTTACTATATTTAAACAGGTTAGAGATACTATTTTGTTATGCTGTAGTTAACATAATATACATTATAGGACATAGGCATCACACAAAACGAGCTTTTCAAATTCCTTTATTGTTTATATAATTTTTCTTTTAATCTCTCTTTCTACCTTCATCTCACTTCACTCACTTCGCTATACTCTGCAAGTATTCGCTAATAACAAAAAAAGCCGGAAACAGCCTCCCTCAAGCATTACCGGCTCTATCTTACTAACTATCATATCTTCTTTTATATCAATAGGTTACACAACATATCTTATAACTCCTTTTGTATCACTAAGATACAACATTTATCCTCCTTCGCCAAGGCTTCGGAGGCGGATTGATAACACCTGCTCAACAAAAAAACCCGGCAATAATGCCGGGTTTTCTGTCTTTTTACTCAGCGATTTACTTCTTACTTATTGTAAAAACCGTTAATAATACTTGCTACCTCATTAACACTATCCGTTACTTTGAAAACATTGAGGTTTTCCTTGCTTATTAAACCGTGTTTTAGCATTGGGCCTTTAAGCCATTCTAAAAGGCCTGACCAGTACTTCTTGCCAAAAACAATTACCGGAAATGGTTCAATTTTTTCCGTTTGAAGTAGAGTTATAAACTCAGCAAACTCATCCAGAGTGCCGTAGCCGCCCGGAAAAACAATAACGGCTTTTGAATACTTAGCAAACATAACCTTTCTCACAAAAAAGTACCTAAAATATAGCGATTTAGTGATATAGGGATTAGGCTTTTGCTGAAGCGGAATTTCAATATTTAGGCCCACTGAAATGCCTCCCGCCTCTCTTGCCCCGCGATTGGCCGCCTCCATAATTCCCGGGCCGGCGCCGGTTACAATAGCATAGCCGCATTTAGACAGCTTATGGGCCGCCTTTTGGGCAAGTTTATAGTACTTACTATCCTTTTTTATTTTGGTTCCCCCAAAAAATGTTACGGCTTTACCTATCTTCGATAAGTCATCAAAGCCGTCAACAAACTCGGACATAATACGAAAAACTCTCCATGGGTCATCTGCCTCAAAGGTATATTTATGACTATCTTTTGCTTTCTTCATCTTTTTACTGCCTTTCCCGTTATGTTTTTATATACAACATCGCCTACCCTGACTCTTCTCTTTACCCGTACGCCAACTTCCTTGCCTTTCGCCGCTTTATCAACCAGCTTGCGGTCTATTTGCATTGATGAAATTTTCTGCTTAAAGTCGGTAGTATGGCCTTTTATATATATAATATCGCCCGCGTTAACGGGGCCTTTTTTAATCTTTATAACCGCCGCCTTAACCTTAGAAAAATAATGCGTAACCTCACCCACAATCTGCTTTTTAATCTTACTAACGGGTCGGGTTTTTGCTTTAGGCTTAACTGCTTTCTTTACGCTTCCCCGATCATTTTTTTTCTTTTTTCCTAAAAGACCAAATAGCATCTGCCTCCCCCTCCCCTTTAACTTTATAAAAAAACCGCTAAGAGCAATACTTAGCGGTTTTTTTAACTATCTTCGAATGTGCTGCCAATTTCATTTTTAGATTTTAATCTTATCGGCTATATCAGATATTAAAGGGGCCTTCCAGTACTCACCCATCAGAACTTTAACTATTCCTACAATTGAAAAAATACCGGCTGCCAAATAAACAACTCCAAAGACTATCTGGCCAATCACAGGAATTATATTAACAAATAAGGCTGTCATTTCAGCAATAAAAAGTATCAAGCCTTGCTTGCCGTGATGAAGAGCAAACTTGTTTTCTTTCTTAAGTAATAAAGGTAGAAGGCACAATATTCCAAGATAAGCTAAAATCGCCCAGACCTTACCCTCTTGCGTCTCCTTATCTTCTTTGAGGCCTACATCTTCTTTCTTCACTACATCTTCTTTCCTTACTTCATCAGCCATTTCTTACCTCCTTAATGAGTCCCGAAGTTTCGGGACGCCTGCCTGCCGTAGCTTCAGCGTAGGCAGGAATTAATTCCGCTTAAACTATAGCATAATTATTTTCTTTTGTCAAACAAAAAGCCCCGCGAGAGTAACTCTCGCGGGGCTTTTCTGCTTTAACTAACTTACATTTCTTAAAATTAGAAAGTAAGTTTACAAGAACCGCATACGCTGGTCACGATGTCACCATCAGAACCGGCTGCGTTGTTAGGATTATCATCTTTGTAGTAATCACCCGGCCAGAACCAAGCGGCTACCAGGCCAAACTGAACGTCTTCGGTGTAATCATAAGTTAAGGTTACATCCAGTTCGTCACCGGCATGCTTATCACGTCCGCTAACCGGCGGATTTTCAAAGTGGAACCAGGCATATCTTAGTCCCATATGAACGTCATCAATGTCCCAGTAAGCTAAAGGATCAATATTACCTGAAACCAATATCTGGTGCATATTCTGATCCCATGAAGTGTCATTAGCATCTACACTGTTTGCAAAGTTACCAAAGTAACGTCCGTTCCAGCCATAAATAACTGTGTCGGACTTCTTCATAAACGGTGTATAAAAGTTATCATAATCACCTTCTTCATGAGGATAGCTGTTATAATCTTCACCTTCTCTAAAGCTATAGCACAAACCGAGCTTCGGAGTACCGGTTACGTCAGCAAATAGATAATCGCCGCCGACTTCACCGCCCAAAGCGCTGATGTCAAGTGTTTTGGAACCGATTACGTTGTGAACCGCATTGTAGTCAGTCGTGCCCCAATCACCAAACTGATAGGCTAACTCACCAAAGATACTTAAATTCTCAACCGGCACCATACTTCCTCTCGCGCCAATTGTATGAACTTCCTGATGGGGTACTCTTACTACAACGTTTCCGTCCAGGGCACGCCCGCGAGGACCTGTCCAATAAGTAGTCACGTTGCCTGTATCCTGGTTATTGATACCAAGATAATAAAGCTCTGCTTCCGCTTCATAGTCATCAAAAGGTATGCCGACATTGACTAACCATAGATCAAAGTCGTCTCTTGATGAAATCATATTGCGGACGTTGTTGTCTGTACCTTCGTCGATTTTAGAGTAAACTAAATCAACCTTAAAGCTCTCATAATCCAATACCGCCTTAATGGCATCAAAAGCGTCATACTGAGAAAGGCTAGCATTGTTGTAGACGTCGCCTTCAGGATCAATGACGTTAGAGCCAAGCACAAAACCTCTACCGTAGTAGAGCGGCTGACGACCAATGGTCAATGTTAAAGGCTCATAAAGCATCTCCTGCAGAACAACATATGCTTCAGCTACACCAATATCCATCGCTGTCGCGTCACCATCAGTATAGTCCCAGATTCTCTGATTAACAAGCCTCAAACGTCCGGAGACGTTATCGGTTAAGTCAGCATCAAAATTTAGACCTACGGTTGTCGCCCAGAATGTGGTATCAGGTGAAGTGTTAACACCTGTCGCGTCATAATAAAACGTATCATACTGCTGCCACACACCGTAAGTGCTAATATCTCCGCTGACCCTTATTCTCTGTACTTCGGCATTAGCTACTGCGCTAAAAACTATCAGCAGTACTAAGGCACATATAAGGGTTAACTTCTTCATTAATTTCCTCCTTTAAAGAGTCTTAATTATAGTTCTTGATTTATTTTTTGACTAAGGCAAAAGCCTTAGATACATAATTACTAATTTATATGCTTATCATCATATATTAAGTAACCTCTAGCGGCTTGGTTAATTCTCCTTATCCCCCCTTTCTTGCTAAAGATTAAAGCTACCTATGATGGTAAAGCCAACAGGATTTTGTGCTCCCCCTGCACGTTGGCTAAACTATATCATACAATCTACTGCTTGTCAAGGGTCAATGTTGGCGCCCCAAGGGGGATTCGAACCTCCGACACCAGGTTTAGGAAACCTGTGCTCTATCCATCTGAGCTATTGGGGCACTTTCTAACTCTTCTTTTTTTTGCCTGATATCTTTTTTATCAAAGAAGGCCGCCTTTTTTTGCTTACTTGCTTCGCGGACTTCTTTTGCAACGCATCCTTAAGTTTTTTTTTGGACATTTTTAGGTTGGCTTTTATTTTTTTCTTCTTTTGTAATTTTTCGTGTTTATCTAAATCAATTCCCTCCTGAGCGGCCAGATAAAGCTTCAGCTTTTTCATAGCGGCGCCCTCTATCTGCCTTACCCTCTCTCTCGTAATACCAAACCTTTTTGCCGTCTCACCCAGCGTGTAACTTTGCCCGTCCTTCAGGCCAAAGCGCAGATTTAATATCTCCTTCTCTCTCTCTGATATAAGATTAAGCAAAGCGCTCACTCTTTCCTTCTGTAATATTTTAGCCAACTCATCAGTAGGAGATAAAATATTTTCATCCTCAATTAAGTCCATAAACTGTCCGGAACCATCTTCACCGATGGGAGCATCCAGAGAACTGGCCTTAGACGCGATTTCATTTATCTGCTTAACCTTCTCCATGCTCATCTTCATAACCTTGGTCACCTCCCTGAGGTTGGGAGCCCGGCCTAATTTATGAGCTAACTGCTCCGTAACTTTTCGCCAGCGGGTTATAATCTCGGCCATATAAACGGGAATTCTGATTGTCTTGCCCTGATTGGCGATGGCCCTGGTTATGTATTGCTTTATCCACCAGGACGCGTAAGTGCTAAATCTGTACCCCTTCTTCGGTTCAAACTTAAGCACCGCCTTCATCAACCCAAGATTCCCCTCTTCTATCAGGTCAGAGATGCCGACTCCAAAATATTTGTACCTCTTGGCAATATTGATAACCAGGCGAAGGTTTGAGCGTATCATCTCGGCGCGCGCCTCTCTATTGCCTCTCTTTATACGCCTGGCAAGTTTTTGTTCTCTTTCGGGTGTTAAAAGGGGAATGTCTTTTATGTCTTTTAAATAAAGTTTAATAATATCCATAACTTTATCCGGCTATCTCTTTAGTGAAGCCTGGGCCGCGGCCAGCCTGGCAATAGGTACCCTGTAAGGAGAACAACTCACGTAATTTAATCCCGCGGCATTACAGAAATCAATGCTCCTGGGCTCTCCCCCATGTTCACCGCAAATACCGATTTTAATTTTTTTGTTTGTTCTTCTGCCCAAATTGACGGCAATTTCAATCAGCTTGCCTACACCCGCGGCGTCAAGCACCTGAAAGGGATCGTAATCGTAGATACCCATTGAGACATAATCAGGCAAAAATTTACCGGCGTCATCCCTTGAAAAACCACAGCCCATCTGCGTGAGATCGTTTGTTCCAAAGGAAAAGAAGTCAGCGTATTCAGCCACTTCATCGGCGGTAACCGCGGCCCGGGGAACCTCTATCATCGTACCAATTAAATAATTAACCTTGATCTTCTTCTCTTTAAAAACCTCATCAATTACCTTCTCAGCTCTCTCTCTGGCTATTTTAAGCTCCATATAATGACCTACCAGAGGAATCATTATTTCAGGCTGTACCTTCATCCCCGCCTTCTTAAGAACTATAGCGGCTTCAATAATTGCCCTTACCTGCATTTCTGATATCTCAGGGTAAATAAGGCCAAGTCGGCAGCCTCTATGTCCCAGCATAGGATTAAATTCCTTTAAAGACTCAATCTTTTGCTTTATTTTCATTACGGATATGCCCATCACCTTTGACATTTCTTTTTGTCCGGCGGCATCATGCGGCAAAAATTCATGAAGCGGAGGATCAAGCAGCCTGATAGTGCAAGGCCTGCCTTTTAAAGCCTTAAAGATGCCGACAAAATCCTTTCTCTGTATAGGGAGAAGTTTTTTAAGCGCCTTTTTTCTTCCGGCCTCATCATCGGCCAATATCATCTCCCTAAAGGCAATGATGCGATCGCCCTCAAAGAACATATGTTCTGTCCTGCAAAGGCCGATACCCTCAGCGCCAAAATTAACGGCAATCTTCGCGTCAAAAGGCGTATCAGCGTTTGCCCTGACCCCAAGCTTTCTATACTTGTCAGTCCATTTCATTATTGTTGAAAAGTCACTCGAAAGCGAAGACTCCACCGTACGTATCTTTCCCTCATACACATTCCCCATTGAACCGTTAAGCGAAATCCAATCGCCTTCTTTGATAGTTACCGAACCCGCTTTAAACCTTTTAGCCTTATAATCAATCTCTATTTCACCGGCGCCGGCTACACAGCAGACACCCATTCCGCGGGCTACTACCGCCGCGTGAGAAGTCATTCCGCCGCGTGAAGTAAGAATGCCCTTAGCCACATCCATACCACCAATATCCTCAGGCGAGGTTTCAATCCTGCATAAAATAACGTCCTCTTTGCGGCCCGCCCACTCTTCGGCTTTTTCAGAACTAAAAATTACACGGCCGCAGGCCGCGCCCGGAGATGCCGGCAAGCCTTTCGCTATTATACTCTGACTCTTTTCTATCTTCGGGTCAAAGGTTGGATGAAGCAGCTGATCAAGCTGCATTGGATCTATCCTGCAAAGCGCCGTCTTTTCACTTATCAATTTTTCTTTCACCATATCAACGGCTGTTTTAACCGCGGCGGCGGCTGTCCGCTTGCCGTTTCTGGTCTGAAGCATAAAGAGCTTGCCTTCCTGAATTGTGAACTCAAGATCCTGCATATCTTTATAGTGCGCTTCCAGCTTCTTCCTGATACTCATCAACTGCATGTATACCTTTTTATTCACTCTCTTAAGGCTGGCAATATGCCGCGGCGTCCTGATGCCGGCCACCACGTCTTCCCCCTGAGCATTCATCAAATACTCACCGTAAAACTCATTCTTTCCGGTAGAGGGATCCCTTGTAAAAGCAACTCCGGTACCCGACGTCTCACCCATATTGCCAAAAACCATCGCCTGCACATTAACGGCCGTTCCCAGGAGGCCCTTAATATCATTAATCCGGCGGTACTTTATGGCCCGCTCGTTATTCCATGAATTAAAAACCGCGTTTATAGAATGCTTCAATTGTAGATAAGGATCATTTGGAAAATTCTGACGGGTTTCTTTTTTATATACTTTCAGATATCGCTCAACTACCTCCCTGAGCATTTCGGCATCCAGTGCGGTATCCTCTTTAATTTCATACTTAGTCTTAACGACCTGCAGTTGATTTTCAAATAATTCGTGCTTAACGCCCATAACCACGTCGCCGAACATCTGGATAAATCTTCTATACGCGTCCATAGCAAAGCGTTCGTTTCCCGTTTTTTTAATCAGGCTTTCTATAACATCCGGATTCATTCCCAGGTTCAACACCGTATCCATCATTCCGGGCATAGATACCGCGGCACCTGAACGAACAGAAACCAAAAGCGGATTACCGGGGTCACCAAACTTCAACCCCATATCCTTTTCAAGTTTTTTAACTCCTTTATTTATCTGCTCCCTAAGCTCCTTAGGCCACTTCCTGCCTAACTCATAGAAAACCGCGCAGGTTTCTGTCGTAATAGTAAAACCGGGAGGTACCGGCAAACCAATATTGGTCATCTCGGCCAAATTAGCCCCCTTGCCCCCCAAAAGCTCCTTCATTTTTGTTTTTCCTTCCGCCCTTCCACCTCCAAAGCTGTACACATACTTTTTCATCCACTTACTCCTTTTCGGTTAAAAATAAAAAAATTTAAAATTTTATCCTGGACAAGTCGGCGACTTTTTCACCGTATAACCCGTTAATGGCGCTCATCAATGCCAGCCGGTTATTTCTTATTTTTAAATTGTCAACATTAATCAAAACCTTATCAAAGAAAACATGGACCGGCTGAGAAAAAGCGTCGGCATAAAGCCGCGTTGCCGCCTTGTAATTACCTTTTTCAATCAACTCTTCGAGATCGCCTTTAGTCTGGCTGTATATAATCCAGAGTTTTTCCTCCAGCCCTTCTTTAAATAATTTGGGGTTTACTCTGGGAAGCTCAGGCGCCTTTTTCAGGATGTTGCTCGTTCTCTCCATTACCTTAGAGCATTCAAAAAAATCTTTGGATTTTGATATTTTATCAAGCTGGGTTATTCTGTCAAGCGCGTTAAGAAAGTCATCGCAGTCAGCGGACAACACAGATTCTATTAGGTCAGCGTCAACTTTATTTTGGGAAATAATCTGTTTCAGGCGCTGTTTAAGAAAAGCTAAAATTTGTTCATTAAGGGCCTCGGTGTCAATCTTGCTCCCGCTTTTCAATAAAGACATACTCTTACTAAGCAGTTCGTCAAACGACACCGAAATCTTTTTTTCCAAAATAATCCTGACCAGCCCCAGAGCGCTTCTTCTTAGGGCATAAGG
>JAGLLT010000020.1 GCA_023140385.1 Candidatus Omnitrophota bacterium | reverse complement strand
AAGAGGTGACTTCTTTGACATTAAGTTTCAATTCCTCCGCAAAGCAGTAAGAATCATAGCCGCCATCAAATTTATCCTCGCGCTTGTTCATAGCTATAGATAGATCGGATAAAATGGAATATTCTTGCTCTTGGTAATTGGTAATGTTATAGCTGGGTTCAACAATTATTAAGCTGTGGCCCTGCTTTATAAAATCGGTAATATCTCCTACGCGGGAGCCATAATTAGTATCTACTAGGGCTCCTTCGCCTAAAATTAAGATATCCTGCTGGGAGAGTTGAGCACTGTCATAAGTGACAGCATTTAAGTCTAAGGAGACAAGATAATCTAAGACTTCATTGTCGGGGTCATAGACCATAATTTTGGCATTTAAAAGATTAGAAGGAATATCAGGTTGCTCTAAGATATGGATGATTTTCTTGCTTGCGGCAACTGGGCTTGCCTCTCCATCGGGAATAATCTGGGCATTTAGATAGTAAGTGCCTGTAGCGGATGGCATCGTCCAAAAAATAGGCTGAGTTATGGTTTGGCTAGCTGGAACATTGACGGTATAATCCCCTATATTAACTACTTCTGTATCGTCCTCATCAACTATGCGGCAGCGCAAGGTGCCTGATTTAGCTACAGCAGAATCATTAAAGATATAGACATCTATATTTCTTGCTTCATTAATAAGAAAGTGCCTGTCCCAGAGCTCAATGCTTACGCCAAAGGGGGCATAGGCATTCTTTAAAGCCGCCATAATGGGCTTTACTCCCGGGTCGGCGATATCTCCGGTAAACCAGTTGGAGGTCAACGCGCCTTCATTACTTAAATAGACAAAAGGGGCAATGCCGTCTACATCTATCCTTCTGAATAACTCTACTAAGTCTGAGGCAAGTTGTGCCTGATATTTTAGCTGCTGCTGAGGAGTACTGTTTTCGCCGAGCCAGCGCGGGAGAACATAACCCATAAGAGAAGTGGGCCCACCATTTTTATCTAACCAGAACCAGACAAATTCATTTAATATGGTAGGTTCATTACTATTTTTTATCCCCTCTATGGAGCGGGAATAACCAAAGTTGTCTTTGTTTAATACAGATCCCATGGAATATATGTAGGGGTGATCCTCGGCAAAATCTACAGGATGCCAAGCGTCGGGTTCAAAATCAATATTCGCGTTTATACCACCTTCCCATGGTCGGGTTGGGTCAATTTGTTTCATCTCCGGGATAATTATACCTCGGATGACATCACGGCTCATCTCACCATTATCATGCGGCTCATTCATCGCGTCCCAGATAATGATGCTGGGGTGGTTGCAATTGTCATAGAGCCACTGGGTAAACTCCGCCCGTATCTGTTCCTCTGTACCCGTAATAACCCAAAATGCCCACTCATTCTGGAGCAGCATCCCATATTCATCGGCAATATCATACCATTTGTTATACATTTGGCCTAAGTGATTGCGGAAAAAGTTAAAATTGTGTTTTTTTGGAATATCTATCAAGATCTTCTTTATCCAAGCCTCATTCCAAGGTAGGTCAGCTCTATCCGAGTCAGACAAAAATCGGTGAAAGGCGATATTACCGCCTTTTAAGAAAATACGGTCATTATTCAGATAAAAATCGGAGCCGACGATCTTAAACTCCCTCATGCCGAAGGTAGTGGTTAAAGTATCCGCTTCTGTCTCTCCTGTTTTAACCCTTGAAACTAAACTATAAAGAAAAGGACTGTCCGGTGACCATAATTGCATATTTGATACGGGCAGGGTTACAGTAACTGTCTTCTCCTCTAAAGCGGCTAAGGTGAAATTGGTGTTAATCTCATCTGAAGCGGATAGGCCTGAAACTTTTTCAAATATTGCTGAAGAAAAAGTAATCTCTTGACTTGTATTCTCTAAGTTCTTTAACGTTATCCTTGCCTCAGCCGTATTGGTATCAATATAAGGAATTATCTGAACCCTTTCTATAATCGGATTGCCGGTAAGAATTAAAGAAGCATCACCCCAGATGCCCGGGATAAAAGATTCTTTTTCATACTCATAGCCCACGGCACTCTCAACAGGTAAATTTCCCTTTTGACCTATTTTCACCAAAAGTACGTTTTCGCCATTATAATTTATAATATCTGTAACATCATATTTATGAGAAGTGTAACAGCCGATATAACTACCTAAGTAGGTTCCATTAAGCCAAACCTCTGTGCCATATTTGGACTGGTCTATCTTTATAAACGCATGGTTACGGGCTTGGGAAGGAATTAAGGTAAAGGTTTTTTTATACCAGAAATAATTGCAGGAATTCCAATCAATAGAAGGAACAGCTAAATCTACTAAACCAGGTACCGAAATGGTATGATTAAAATTGGTTGGCTGTGTATCTGAAGGTTCAATTTCCCACGTGCCATTAAGATTAATTACTTCTCTGGATAGTATAGAATGTTCAATAGCTACATTGCCATCATCAAAAATAACAAGCGAGCTTCTTGAGCCTCGGGACATATTTTCACTCAGGCAGTAAACTCTCACCTTTGCTGTTTCCGCCGGCACGGCGCCATTTACACCAGCCAGAACCCAATCAAAAGTGCCGCTATAAATTGAACTCTGAAAAAAAGTAATTACATTATTATTAACATCAAGAAACTCGAGTATTAAACTGGCATTACCGGAATAGTTTACTTCTGACTTAACCCACATATTAAAACTAACAACATCACCCGAATTGAAATTAGAACAAATATCTTGAAAGGTATAACCATTAGCCCCGCGAGGACCCCGGTCATTGCCTATGCCGAGTGCCCAATCCCCTTGGTGAGTAGTCCCTTGGATAGCCCCTTTCCAACTGGCATTTCCTTCTATTGCCCACCAATCAGGAGAAGACCACCAACCAGTATTATCTTCAAAACTATAATTCTGTAGAACATTCGTCTGAGCAATGGCCTGCGCAGTCAGGAATATTGAAGTAATAAATATCACTGCTATAAGTAGGGAGCTTCCAAAATATGTTTTTTTCATCATTCTTTTCCTCTTATCGTTTTGTTTTAATTAATGCACTCGTGTGTCTTAAATATACTAAACAAACAGTGAACTGTCAATAGAAACTTTTTGTCTTTTTATAGTATTATTTTACTTAAAAATTATTTAGTTTTTGTAACGTTTGGCGGGGTTAATAAAAAAGGGCGGCTTGAATTATAAGAATTCAACGAGTTTCTCGGCATCCACATAGTTACGGGGTCACCTATTGATATAAAAATCAAGAAGAATTTTAAATAAGGGAAAAATGAGATAAGCGTTTTGGACAACCTTTAAGATTAAGTAAAGGTCGGTTAGTTTTCATCCATAGGGGGTTCTTGCTCAAACTCATAATCAGGGGACACAATGAGCTATCCCTGATTTGATACTTTTATACTCGACCAGCCTGATTTTTTCTTTTTTTATCCTTAAAATATTTTGCAAAATACCGTAGACCTCTAGTACTCTAGGGTCAGACCTCGAAATGCGAAATGAGCTCCTCTATCTCCTTCTTAATCACTTTATCTTTTTCCGCTAACTTTAAAATATCCATAGCTGCCTTACTCACTGCTGAATGACCTATTCCGAAAAATTCACCTATCTCCCTATTGGTTAATCCGGTAAGCCTCTTTGATAAGTATAGCGCTATTTTTTTCGATAACAACGGCTTTCTTTTTGCTTTGTAAATATCGTCAACCTTCTGTCCATACTTCTGAGCTGCCGCTCTAACTATACTATCTATATCTGAGCTGCCGCTAATTCTCTTCTTGTAGGAGACTTCTCTTCCTTCAATCTGTCCTTTTAACCTCTTCAATTTATCTTTGATAAACTTCGTCTTGCCTAATATAAACCCCACATATATATCCTTAAAGGGGTTTTTCTGGTTATTAATCCCTTCTAATACAAAATTCTGATATTGCTTAACACTCATATCAAAGTATCTTCGCGCGTACTCTTTATCTATATGTTCATCACTTTTCTTTTTTATATATCCGCGATAACTTGACCATTTATATCCTGAAGGATCCGTTATCATCTTCGCCCGTACAGGATTTAGATGAATATAGCGGCTTAATTCAAGAAAATAGCTATCTCCTTCTACCACTATAGACTTATAGCGCCCCTGAAATACATGTCCGCATCTGCGGCGTTTGGTATTATAATAGATAGTATAGGAGGCGTTTATATATTGCATTATACGGGAAAGATTAGGTTGTGTGGTTTCTATAAGAAGATGGTAATGGTTGGGCATCAAACAATAGGCGTAAAGATAAAATTTATATTTGTCTTTAGCTAACTGAAGATATTCTAGAAACTTCTCATAATCATATCTATTTATGAATATCTTCTTTCGGTCATCCCCGCGGCTAATTATATGATATAAACAATCTTCTAATTGTAATCGATAGGGCCTCGCCATACTGGTATTCTACTGCTTCTATTTACCTCTGTCAATCCTTTTCGCATTTCGAGGTCTGACCCCGTACTACAGTCTGACCCCGTTACTACAGTGTCCCCCGATTTATGTGTTTGTGTGTGACCCCGTTGTTTGTGTAGTCAAGTCGAGACTTGACCCTTTGTACTATTTTTAACGCAGAATAGAAATAATACCATCCTACTAAAGCAAATATGGCAAATGCTACAGAACGAGGAATGAGAAAAAATGTAGGAACCTGATAAATTTTTATATCTAAAATCGAACTGATTTTATGCGTTTGTAAAGCAAATTGTACACCACTAACTATACTAATAATGCCAACAATTAAAGGAAGTATCAGGAATTTTCTGTATCGCTGGATGTACCTTTTCTGTTTTTGGCTTAGTTTTCCTAAATTATCAACTATATTTAACCATTCAGGGTCTTCCCAGCAAGATATTAAACCGAGTATTGTACCCAATATTATAGGTAAAAACCAAGTGTGAAATTTCACATCTAAAAATGAAAGTGAACTTATGCATATTAAGGTATAATAATGAACACCTACAAAAATAAGGATACCTATAATTAAAAGAAGAATTCGGTGTTTTCTGGCTCGCTTTAAGTATCTTTTCTGTTTTTGGTTTAAGTTTTCTAGTCCCTTAACTATGCTTGAGCACCTTCGGTATGCTCTGTAAAGCACTGAAATCACTATTATTACTACTATACTAACTGCTATAAACGTAAACCAGAGATAAAATCTCACATCTAAGTTTAAGGATAAAGTTAGCCAATTTAATCCTTCTTCAAAAAGAAGAAGACCTCCAATTAAGAGAATAAGTTTTCTTAATAGTTTTGTATCATTTTTATATTTTTGACTCAACATCCTACCTCTCCTATCAGGCTATTTGCAGGCACTCATACAGATTCCATAAATTTTAAGGCAAGTTTTTTCCGCATCCTCGTAGTTTTCCTGGCATAAGTTTAGATTCCAGTTGGAGATAAAGAGTCCTCCTACTCCATAAAGAGAGCCGGTGGCCGCACCTACAATAGCACCATATGGACCACCTATTCGCGCACCTACATAGGCACCAGTAATAATAGCTCCAGGTACACCAACGTACCCAGACATCCCTGCTTCTCCTGTTTGTTTCTGAAGACATCGTCTAAGCTCCTGTTTTGCGCTTTGTAGGCAACTTCTTTTGTTTCTCTCACAAAGCGATGGATCACATTTATACAACCCCATAGGATCAATCCAATTAACCGGATTATTTTTTACATACTGATACAGATTCATACTTTCATAATAACCAACAGGATCAGGCTGGAGGAACCTGCCAAGTGCGCTTGAATACATCCTGGCTCTATAATAATAAAGTCCTGTCTCTCTATCATATTCCCTTGCTGTAAACATATATCTATTATTTATGGCGCTTTGAGAAAAAATATTGTCATTACTGTCTTTTATTATAACATCACCATAAACGTCATAGAAGTACTTTTCTATTATATCACCGGCTGAATCTGATATAGTAACTACCGAACCCAGTCCGTCCTTATGATAGTAATAATCAACAGGATATTCACCTGTGTAATCCGTACGCTTTAATATTTCATCAGTTCCAATTCCAAAGATATTTCTTTGAAGGAGACTGTCAGAGGCATCATACTCAGCTATTATATGAATGCCGTCGTAGACATATCTTGTAGTTACACCATCAACATCCTTAGCTATCCTTCTTCCTGAATAGTCATAGGTATAGGTTGCGGTTGTTATACCATCTGCCGCAGAGATTAGTCTGTTTTCATAGTCATAGGTGTAGCTCCAGCTCTCATCTCCTGTAAGATTTCCTTTTGTATCATAGATATAGTTAGTAGAACCAACATTTGTATATTGATTGAGATTATTAATAATGTAACTTTCACCATTGACATTAGTTCTGCTGTGAACACCGTTATAATTGTAAACTGTGATATTATTCTCTGGATCTTCTACCTGAGTGAGCTCATAGATGTTGTTATAAGTATAGTCGTATGTTCCATTCATGGTTGTCTTGGTAAGTCTATTACCTATATTATCATAAGTATAGCCGAATGATGACAAGATTGTCTCCGGCGCAGTTGTGGTTTTTTTATTGACAAGGTCTAATAAACGGCCGATATTATCATATTCATAGGCAGTCTCGGTTCCATTTTCAAGTGTAAGATTAGTTACCCTTAAGAGAGCATTGTAGTCATAGGCCGCAATGTTGTTGTCTGATATATCCTTTATGCTTGTAAGTCTGTTTAGTTCGTCTCGCGCGTAAGTGATATATTCATTATCCGGATATGTCATCTTAGTCCTGCCGCCCGCTTTACTGTATTCATAGCTTACAACCTTGCCGTAAATATCAACTACGCTTACTAATCTATCCGCTTTATCATATGAGTAAGTTGTAGTTCCATTTGAATCTGTTGCAGTAATAAGTCTTGAATTATTATCATAGACATATTGAACTGTACTTAAATCAGGATACGTTTGGGTAATTAGTCTATTTAAGCTATCATATGCGTATGCAATTTGTTCACCTGCCCGGTTAGTTTTGCTAAGTAGATTGCCTACTTCATTATAGGTATAGGTTTCTTGAGAAAAATCAGGGTAGGTTATAGTTATTGGTTTGTTTACATCATTATAGTTATAACTTGTTATATTGTTGTTCGCGTCTTCTATCGAGGTTAGTTTTTTAACAACATTATAAGAATAGGTAGTTAGGCTGCCATTGGCATCTGTCTTTGATGAAAGTAGGTCTCTCTCATCATAGGTAAAGGTATTTGCATTGCCTAAGGCATCGGTTATTTTAATTGTGTTGCCGTTCACATCATAATCATAAATTGTAGTATTCCCAAGATGGTCAGTAACAGTTTTTAACCTGTCAGCAACATCATAGGTCTTTGATGTTGTCTTTAAGACGGCGTCATTTGAATCCTTATAGGTAATTTGTGTAATATTATTATTTTCGTCATAAGTATAGCCAGTCTTATTACCTATTGGGTCAGTGGTACAGATTAATCTATTTAGAATATCATAATCAAATGTAGTAGTATTTCCTTCTGGATCAGTAAAACTTGCGCGGTTTCCTATAGAATCATATTCCATGGTTACTATAAGATCAACATCGGGATCAGGTGCATCTTTCATCTTCTTGGTAATCTTAACTACTGAGCCGATGTCGTTGTATTCAAACTTCGTAATATTACCATTTTTGTCAACCATCTGAGCTATCTGACCATATTGATCATAACTCATTGTTGCGACATTGTCATAAGCATCTCTTTCTTCGACAAGATTACCCCTCTCACCATAAGTATAGCTTGTAGCATTCCCTTTAGCATCAGTTCTTGAGGCAATAAGGTTTAGTTGATTGTAAACATAAGTGGTGGTATTTTCATAAGGACATGTTACTGTTGTACGATTGCCATTTTCATCCCAGGCATAGAACCAGGTGTTCTCATTAGCATCAGTAACAGAAAGAGGATAGCCCTGATCACTACTAATAGTAGTGGTAATGTTGCCTAAGGCATCGACTGTGGAGGAGTGAGTCGTATCTTCCATTATATAAGTAGTTTCGTAACCCCTGGCGTTGGTAATTATTGTTCTATTTGGTTCGGTGAGAAAAGTATAGGTAGTATGGTTTATGCCATCATCATTGGATTTAGAATATAGTTTATCATCAATGTAGCTAAAATAAGTATGATAACCTCTCGGGTTGGTGATAATAGTTAGGTTGTGGCCGTCATAGTTATAAGTAGTCTCATAGCCAGCGGGATTGATATATTTTACAAGATTACCGGATGAGTCATACTCATAATTAAAGGTTCTTCCGGCAAAGTCGGTGATAGATTTAATCTTGGGGTTGGTATAGCCGGTATAATAGCCAAAGGTAATCTGCCTGCCTGAGGTATCGGTAATGGTATAAAGTAGTCCTTCAAAATAAGTGAGGGTAACCTGATTGCCATTCAGGTCTTCTATGTTGGCAAGCTTGTTATCCGGGTTAAAGTTGTAGTTAATGTTATTTCTTTTTAAGGTAAAGGTGCTATCGGGGTTCTTGATTAACTCCATCTGGCCGCCCAGGGGACTTTTATATGTTCCGTCGGGGTTTTTGATGAAAAAGTTCCAATAATCCTCTATCTTCCACAATAAGGCAACATTGCCGTCTTCCTGTTCTTCAACCTGCATATTATAACTATGAGTCCATCTGTCTCCCATGGGGCCGTCGTAGAGCATATCGCTGTGATAGAACCTTTCAAACTTCAGAGGTATGCCTATGGAAGAAATGGAGAAGTCTGCCTCCAAGTTAACGCCGTAACGCGAAGGCGCCGCGAGGATTAGAGAGATGGTTAAATCAGGGTCTTCATCTGAGCCGTCTGTATCTGTCTGGCCTATGGCATCAGTTAAGATGGCGGCTACTATGTAGTCGTCGGCCGGGTTTAGGCCGTTGGTATCCCAGTGATAGAAATAATATAACCCGTCTTCAGATTTAGTGGCTTCAACTAATCCTGAATCATAAGATTGAGAAGCTGATATAATCCTGAATGTGCCTGAGGTTATATCGGGAGCGTTGTATTTTTCTTTTAAGCATATCTTGACATAGTCGCCGACACTATGGACATAGGTTCCATGAGATTCTATAGGGTAGAGAGAGTAAACCTCGCTTATTATAGGCGGGCCGTCTATTATCTTTAGAGAAATAATATTGCTCCAGCCGCTCGAGGTTCCGCCTTCTTCAGGAACATTTGACCAGGCCCTGAGTCTGTAATAATAGGCAGTTGGAATTACGCGATTATTAAAGTTTCTATAGGTATCGTTTGTCCAGTAGACATATGTGCTGCTAAAGTCATGACTTTTAATTTCCTGGAGTTCATAGATTCCCGCTCCCGGTATATCTGTCCAGTTAAGCTGATATTCACCGTAAACCGGCTCTGTAGGGCCGCTTAGTGTGGGTGTAGTAAGAGGCGGATGGAAGTACGGTTTTGATGAGTGAAGGGCTATATCATCCATGTAAAATATGCCCTGAGTATTAGCCTGGCCCGGGTCGGCGAAGAAAAGAAGGTTCCATGAAATATTGGATAAATCCATATATCCATGGGCGCCGCTGAAATCATAAACAAACCTCTGCCATTCCCCTTGGACGCTTGAGGAACAGTCTCCTTCCCAGCTATGGCCGTCGCCATCTTCAAACTTCACTCTTATTGTAAGTTGAGGGTTATCGGTATAAACCCAGAATGAAAGCTTATCATACTTACTAAAGTCATTATCTATTCCATTGCACTTAAGCTGAACAGCAAAAAGAGATAAGGGATAGCCTGACTTGTTGTATTCTACCTTCATAGAGGTAGAACCGCCGCGAAATAGGGTATGGTCTAACGAGCGTGTATATACATTCTCTCCGTCATATCCATTCCACCAGTAGTCTACTCTCGGATTATTTCCGTCAAAGTCTTCAAATACTTCTGTAGGAGTGAAGTTGGGATCATAGCTAAGCCTAATCAGATCCGCGTTTTTATTACCCATAGCATTAACAGCTATAGCTGAAATAACATTTAAGCCTGATGATAAAGGTACGTTGTCGGCATAAAAAGTACCGCTGTCTATGGTAGCGCTGAGGCCGTTAACTGTAACTGTAGAGACATCGTTATCTGTAGTACCTGAAACGGAAATAGGAGAAACGGCGCTTATGCTGTTATCCTCCGGTAAATCAATGGATATCTGGGGCTCAGAGCCGTTTTTATACCAATTGGCGCTTAAGATAAATTTATCACTTAGGCCAATTGAGTTGTCACCATTAAAATCAGCTCTTTCATCCCAATTGACGTCCCCTATGTTAGTATTCCAGGCCTTCCTTAGGATAAATCTATCACTTAAGGCAACAGAGTTATCATTGTTGGCGTCTCCTCCGAGGAGTGAGAAGTCTATATTGGAGGTATTTTGTCCCTCGGTTACTTCTATCAACACATAGTTTTGACTTAAGGAGTTTAAAGCCTTGGCGGAGAGGTTATAGATACCGGCAGGGATATTATTTAGCTGGTAGCTGCCGTCAGAGGCGGTAGTTGCCTCAGAGGCTTGAATGGGTGCGGTCTGCCCGGGAATTTTTAGCTTAAAGGTGATAGGGGCGGAGTGGTCGGTTCTGTTCTGGATAGTAACTTTGCCTGAAATAGAGCCGTCGGCTATAGCCGGCAAGCTATGGGATGAGAGAAAAAATAGCAGAAGAGTTAGTATAAAAAGAGGTTTGGATAGTCGGCGGCTTATAAACAAAAGGGCTTGTTTCATCGGTAACTCCTTTTTTATAATGGCGCTCTTTTTGTCAACTTATGGCGGCGGGGTAGGTTAATAAAGACAACTTTACACCTACATAAATTACTGTACTATGAAACACTTCCCTTTGTCAAGACCAAAGTTAAGAACGAATTTGTTAAGGCAATAAATCACCCGACTTACAGGCTACAGGGAATAGTCAAGTTTAATCAGTTTTTCCGTTAAGATATATCCTTTTTACTCTTTCCCCTATCCGGCATAGGGTTTCGTAGGGGATGGTTCCTGTCATGCGGGCTAATTCTTCGGCTGTTATCTCCTTGTTATTGTCCCGGCCGATTAGGACTGCCTCATCGCCTATTTTGACTTCTTTGATATGGCTGACATCCGCCATGATATGATCCATACATATCTTCCCGATAACGGGGGCGAAGCGGCCGTTTATTAAAATTTTGGCCTTGTGGGTTAAAAGATGGCTGTAGCCGTCGGCGTAACCGGCTGACACGGTTGCCACCTTCATCCTCTTTTCGGCAATGTAACTTCTGTCATAACTGACGGAACGTCCGGCCTCAACCTCTTTCACATAAACTACCTTGGCCGTAAAGGACAGAACCGGCCTTACTTTTATTGCCCCTTCTAAGTTAGCAGATGGATATACCCCGTATAAAATCAGGCCCGGCCTGACAAGGTTAAAATGTGACTCTTTATAGCGCAGAGTGGCCAGACTGTTGGCCGCGTGATAAAGGGGAGCTTCTATACCCTTTCGGCCCGCCTCCTCAATAAAACCGTTAAACCTTTTAAGCTGTTCCCTTGTAAAGTCCTCGTCTCCCCCGGCGCTTGAAAGATGAGTATATATACCTTCAATTTCAAGGCGCTTAAGGCCATGAATCTCCATAATATCTTTAAGGGCATCCTTATACCAAAAACCAATCCGCCCCATGCCCGTATCAATCTTTATCTGGACTTTAACCTTCCTGCCTTTGCTCGCGGCTAAATCTTCCAAAATATAGGCTGTTTTCTTTTCGGTAAGGGTAACGGTTAAATCAAAATCGACCGCCTCTGGCAGGCCTGCCGCCAGGGTATTGCCTAAAATTAAAACCGGGGTCTTGACTCCCCCTTTTCTTATCTTAACCCCCTCTTCCACAAAGGCCACCCCGAGGTAATCTACCTTATCCTCTAAAAACTTAGATATGCCGGTTATCCCGTGGCCGTAAGCGTTGGCTTTAACGGTAGCCAGTACCTTCACTTTGTTTGAGACAATTTTTTTTATCTGCTTTAGATTATAATCCAGGGCCTCTAAGTCTATTCTGGCGGAGCTATGGTAATAAGTATCACCTGTCGTTTTCATAATTTTTTCGGCCTGGTTATATTGGCATACTGAGAGTGGAGATAAAGAGGTTCAATGTCAGCGGATATTTTAGGGCATTTGCTATTCTTTAGAATGACCGCCGCCTCTTTTACCAGATTTGAGGCCCTGGGATACCAGCTTCTCTTCACGCTAAATTCTGCTTCAGGAAATACTTTCAAAATATCATCTTTAAAAATTTCGACGCCGCTCGCGGTAAAGAGAACTTTTTTGCCTCGCTTTTTATTAACTTTTTTTACCAGTTCCACCAACTCTTTAAATTCCAAGAGAAGATAGTCCGTTAATCTTTCTAATGAACCATTCTTATGATAAAGACAGCTATAAACCTTTCCCTTTCTGGCATCCTGAATACAGACAACAAGCCTCTCCTTGCGCTTTATATTATGGACAATGGCATCCAGGCTGGAAATACCGATTAACCTCTTGCCCAAAACCATACTTAATCCTTTTAAGGCGGCCAGCCCCACACGCAAGCCTGTAAAAGAGCCGGGGCCCAGCCCCGCGCAAAAAGCATTCATATCCCTTAACTTTAATCCCTCTTTCTCCAGCATATCTTTTATGCCGGGGATAAGGTAGCGGCAGTGGTCAGGCTTCTTTAGCCTTTTATTATATTCACATACTATTTTATTTTCGTCCGCCACAGCCAGCGACAAACATAATGTTGAAGTATCAACCGCTAAAATTTTCATAGAAACACCTGCCCTTTATATCCTATCAATAAGTTCCTGATAATGCCTGTCCGCCTGTCCGCCTGTCCGGCGGGCGGGCGGGCCTACAGCTAAAAATCTAATAGTTCTCTTTTTTTCTCCCAGAAATTCAAACTGTATCCTCAGATAGCTTTTGGGCAAAAGTTTTTCTATCTTATCAGCCCACTCAATACAGGTTATACCGTTTCCGTAAAAATACTCTTCATAGCCTAAAAGTTCCACCTCTTCATAATAACCTAATCTGTATAAATCAAAGTGATAAAGCGGCGATTTTGCCTTATACTCTCTCAATAAAACATAAGAAGGGCTGACAACCCGGCCCTTAACTCCCAGCCCCCGGGCCAGCCCTTTTACAAAGGTCGTCTTGCCTGATCCTAAGTCACCTACCAGCGCCAGAACGTCCCCCGGCCGCAAAAAATCTGCCAGGCGCCCGGCAACCTTCTTCGTCTCTTCTTCGCCTCGCGCTATAACCCTCTTCACTTAAAGTGTCTAAACCCCTTCCCGAAGGACAACTTTTTCTCTTTGCCGTCTTCATCAACTATTGTAAGTCCCCGATCTTTTTCTGTCACTCTTCCAATCTCGGTTAACTTTAACCTTGAACCTTTTAGCCCGCGCTCTTTTAACCTTCCTGCTTCCTTTTCATTTAAGGTAAACAGCAGTTCAAAGTCTTCTCCTTCGTATAAGGCAGACTCTTCCCCGGAAGCCTCTTTTGATAAAGGAATCTTTTTCCGGTATAGGCAGGCACCCGCCGCGCTTTCATTTACAATGTGTCTTAGGTCGCTAATCAGGCCGTCGGATAAATCTATCATGGCGTTTATTTTATATCCTGAAGTCAGAAGCAAGGCTTCTTTAACACGCGGCTTAAAAGTCAGATGCTTTTTTCTCCCTGACCCTCCCAGCCGCCCGGTAACAAATATCCGGTCGCCGGCCCTGGCTCCGCTCCTTAATGTCAAATTTTTCTTTTTAGCAAATCCTAAAAGGGCAATGTTAATAATCAACTTTTCTGAAGCCGAGACGTCACCGCCGACAATCTTAACACTAAAACAATTGGCAGTCTTTTTTATCCCGTTATAAAGTGATTTCGCGAAATCAAGCCGCAGTTTCCCGGGCAGGCCCAGAGATACCACCGCGTATGCCGGAGAACCACCCATCGCGGCTATATCGCTTATATTAGAAGCTAACGCCTTATGCCCTATCTGCCCGGCCTTCGCCTTTTTGAGATCAAAGTGAACACCTTCTATAATAATATCAGTGGTGAAAAGAAGATAGTTGTTTTTTTTATAAGCTATAACGGCTGTATCGTCTCCAATACCTTTAATTAGCGCCTTATTCCCTTTTGCTCCTGCCGTAAGTTTTCTAATTAAATCAAATTCATTGATATCTTTTAATCTCATTTACGACCCCAAGCCTTTAAAAATCATTACAAAAATTATGATGGCGCTGTTATGAATTATGTGAACTGTTATACTGGGAATTAAGGTGCCGTTTTTTTCATACAAATAGGCAAGCAGTAAACCTAAAACCATAATTGGCAGAAAGCCGATAAAGGTCATATGAAGCCAGGCAAAAAAGACAGAGCTTACGGCAACCGCCGGTAATACCCCAAAGCTCTTCCTGAGAGCTTTATAGAGGAAGCCTCTAAAAAATATCTCCTCCACCACCGGCCCTAAAAAACATATGCAAATAACGAAATAGGCAACAAGCGCCGGCCTGCCTTCCGTTTGAAAAACGTTTAACAGGGGGTTTTCCTCGGGGCCGATATTAAAAAAAGAAGCAAGAAGAAGTGACACGTAGGCGGATAGAGTTAGCAGGGGTATGAGGGCTATGTATCCGGCCGCTCCTAAAAAAACATTTTTAAAGAAACCTTTTACGCTTAATCCAAGAACCTCTATTTTGTACTTGTACTTAACGACTATAAAGTAAACAAGCAGGCTAATAATTAAAATATAAGATACGCTCAGACTTAGAGCCAGGCGGCTGAGTTCATCGAGTTTGCCCACGGCTACAATCAAACTTTCAATAAAAAAAATATACCTGCTCGCGGCAAAGGCGCAGTTTATCAGGCAGGAGAAAAACAGATACAAAATGATAATTCTGACAATATCCATTGCCTGCCATCCGGCCTCAGGCATTATAAAACTTCTGGGAATAACCTCTTTTCCCTTAAACTTTAAAACGACAAAAACCAAATCCAGGCCAATACCGGCAAGAAAACCCAAAATCAACAGTGTGCCTATTCCGTAAAGGCCGATCGCGTAAATGTTGCCTTCGGCAAACAGCTTTCGCAGCCCCTCTTCCGAAGGAAGGTCTGTCTGAGCCTTAATCAGGCTTCCGCTCTCTATTGCCGGTTTTACTTCTTCCAATAAATTCAGGGAGGCAGACGCCATATAAAAAAGGCTTATAAATAACAAAAGCAGGAGATAAATAACGTTTTCTCTAAAAAACCCGCGAGTTAACTTTTTTATCTTCATTGTTCCTTTTGTATTCTGGGAAACAAGGGACTGCCTTTTGAGATTTTCGTCCCGGCTTTAAGCTTGCCCCAGGCGGCCAAATCATCAAAACCTGCCTGTTCTATAGCGCTGGATGGATCTAACTGTTTAAGCATATTTTCCGCGGTTTTGGGAATAAAAGAGCGGATAGATAACAAAACCAGCCTTAGGACCTCCGCCAGATTGTAGATAACAACCTCCAATCTTCGCTTATCACCTTTAAATAACTCCCAGGGCTTAGAGTCCTCTATGTATTTATTGGCCTTATTAATAAGCTCCCAAATTGTTTCCAGGCTTCTGTTGATATCAAGGCCGGCCATACTGGTATCCAGTTTTTTGTGAAGCCCCCTGGCGAAGTTCAATAAATCCTCATCCGCGCCTAACTCTTCACCGCCTGGCGGTATAAGGCCTTTAAAATATTTCTCTATCATTGTCAGGGTCCTGTTTAAAAGATTACCCAGGTCATTGGCCAGGTCACCATTGTATCTCTGTATAAAGGCCTCCCGGGAGAAATCTCCGTCCTGCCCAAAAGAAACATCTCTCATTAAAAAATACCTTATAGGGTCGACTCCATATTCCTCAATAAAGGGAGTAGGATCTACCGCGTTACCTAAAGATTTGCTAATCTTCCGGCCCTCAATGGTCAAATAACCATGGACAAATATTTTTTTAGGAAGCTCTATGCCGGCTGACATTAATATAGCCGGCCAGATTACAGAATGAAACCAGTTAATTCCTTTTCCGATTAGATGAAGGTCCGTCGGCCAGTACTTCTTGAACTTCTCGCCGTCGGGCCAGCCCAGGGCGGAAATATAATTTATCAAGGCATCTATCCAAACATAAATTTTATGATCACTATCAAAAGGAACAGCTATGCCCCAATCTAAATTTTTTCTGCTGACGCTTAAATCCTTTAAGCCGTCTCTAACTCTGTTAACAATTTCATTCTTTCTCGTTTCAGGTTCAACCAAACCCTCCTCCAGGAGCTTTAAAATGTCTTTCTGATATTTAGCGAGCTTAAAGAAATAGCTCTCCTCCTTTATAAGCTTTGGCTTGAGATTATGCTCCGGGCACTCACCCTTAATAAGTTCTTTTTCCGTAATAAAGGCCTCACAGCCTTCACAGTAATGTCCTTCGTAAAAGCCTTTATATATATCTCCTTTTTCGTACAGTTTCGCGAATATTGCCTGGGACACCTCTTTGTGCCGGCTCTCGGTTGTTCTTATAAAATCATCGTGGGATAAATTCAGGGCACCGCATAGATTAATAAACTTCCGGGAGTTGTCGTCTACGAACTTTTCAACTTCTACCCCGGCCTCCCCGGCCGCCTGGACGTTCTTCTGGGCGTTTTCATCTGTCCCTGTCAGAAAAAAAACATCTTCCCCCTTGAACCTGTGCCAGCGGGCTATAGCGTCCGCGCATATTTTTTCATAGGCATGGCCCATATGAGGGGACGCGTTCGCGTAATCTATGGCCGTCGTTATGTAAAATTTACTTCGTCTGGATTTGCTTTCCTTCTTCATTAAACTCCACCTTTAATATCCTCTTGTCCTCAGTCTCAACAGAAACCGATCTATTAAGCACGTCTACATCAACAACCTTACATTTACCTGCCCGCGTACTTATAGTTTGTCCCGCTTTCGGCAGTCCTTTTAAAAACTCCTTGTAGGTCTGATATTCAAAGCTCAAACAACACATCAGCCTGCCGCACAAGCCGGAAATCTTGGAAGAAGCAAGAGGAAGCTTTTGATCTTTAGCCATCCTGATGGTTACCGGCTCAAAATTCTTTAAAAATTTGGCGCAGCATAACGGCCTTCCGCAGGGGCCTATTCCTCCCAGGAACTTAGCTTCATCTCTCACTCCAATCTGCTTCAACTCAATCCTTGCCTTAAAAACTCCGGCTAAATCTTTAACCAACTGCCTAAAGTCTACTCTCCCCTCAGCCGTAAAGTAAAAGATGATCTTCGATCTGTCAAAGGAGTATTCAACCTCTATAAGCTTCATCCCCAACTTATGTTCTTCAATCTTTTTTGAGGCTGTCTTTAAGGCGCTGAAGGCCTTCTTTTCATTCTCTTTTATCTGCCTTAAATCATGAGCGGTTGCTGCCCGCGCAATCTTTCGCAAGACACCATCTATGTCTTCATCCACAATCTTTTCACGTTCTGAGATAACCTGGCCATACTCCAGTCCCCTGTCAGCTTCCACAATCACGTAACCGCCTATCACCGGTGTCAGATTATTAACATCATAATATGAAACCTTGCCAGCTTCTCTGATTTTTACCTGAACAACTTCACGCATTTTAAACCTCTGCTCCTCTAACACTTTTAAGCCCTGCGGCTGTATTCAATATACAAACTCTTAAACTCACGTTAAAATTGGCCATTTTCGCCATCTCATTCAAAAAGCCGATTGCCCCGCGCAAACTATCGCTGGTGTAAAAACCCGATAAATTAAATATTTCGCTTTGCCTCTCTTTATTTAATATAAGTTTTTTATCCGCGCCTGACTTAAAAAAAAGGACGTCTCTATAAAAACCCTGGAGTGCCTTTAAAACGGACAAAAACCGCTCCCTGTTTTGACAATCAAAAAGCTCCTCAACCTTCTCTTCTCTCAAAGATAAAAAATCATCAATAATTTCACGGCGTTCAGGCTCACTCGCCGGATCTTCGCGGACTCTAAATTTAATTATTCGGCATCTGGAAGCTATCGTATCCAACAGGCCGCCGGCATTCGGAGCGGCTAAGAGCAGCATAGACTCCGCGGGCGGCTCCTCCAGAGTTTTTAATAGCGCGTTTTGAGCCCCCTCGGTCATCTTTTCCGCCTGAAAGATAATAAAGACCTTCTTCTTTGCTTCATAAGGCTTTAAGATTATCTTTCTCCTTAATTCCCTTATCTGCTCAATCTTAATGGAGGGCGGGCTGCCGCAGGGTTCAAACCAGACTGCGTCCGGGTGATTCCCCCCCCTTACTCTCCGGCAGTCAGAGCAGTCGCAGGCGGGCCCCCGGCCGTTTTCACAAATTATTAACGCGGCTATATCTATAAGCGCCTCCCGCTTTCCGTGCCCGCTATTTCCGGTAAAGAGCAGGGTGGGCGGCAGTCTTCTATTATCTGTCAAATCTTTAAAAAGCCCAAGTATTTTTTCTCTATCAAAAAATTCATTTAAACACATCGGCAATAAGCCCCCGAATCTTTTTCTGAACGTCCTCTATAGAAGCCAGCGAGGATACAACCTTTATTCTTTTAGGGTTCTTTTTTGCAAGCTCCAGGTAACCCTCTCTTACCCTTTGGTGATAAATAACATCCTTTTTTTCCAGGCGGTCTTGCGGATGAGAGGAAGCGGCCCTTTTAAGCCCGGTCTCCACATCTATGTCCAGTAGAATAGTTAAACGCGGAGTAAGGCCCGCCGCCACAAACTTTTGAAAGCCGTCTACAAAATCAGGCGCTACTCCCGAACCGCACACCTGATAGGCTATTGTAGCGTCAATAAACCTGTCGCAAAAAACAACCTTACCCTCATTTAAAAAAGGTATGATTTTCTCTTCAATTAATTGGGCGCGAGCTGCCAGATAGAGATAAAGCTCACAAAAAGAAGACATCCTGTCAAATTTTACATCAAGCAGTATCGCCCTTACCTTTTCACCTATTTCTGTACCGCCCGGCTCTCTTAAAAGCTCAATTTTATAATCCTTGGAGCTTAGGTACTCGGCGAGAAGCCTGATTTGCGTGCTTTTTCCGCTTCCTTCCGGCCCTTCAAAAGTTATAAATTTTCCTTTTCTATTTTCCATATCTTTTGATTTTATCAGATGGGGGCGGCTAATTCAAGCAAAATTAACCCGATCTACGCGCGAAGGGAATGTAAGGTGCTTTGGAGGAAGGCTAACCTTTGATACCCTGCATCTTAATACCTTCAACGAAAAACCTCTGAGTAAAGATAAAGATGAGAACCAAAGGTATAACGGCCATAAAGGCGCCGGCCATCAAAAGTTCGTACTGCGTGCCAAAGCCTGTTTCCTGAAAGTAGGCCAGGCCGACGGGAAGAGTTTTCATCTCAACCCTGTTAGTCACAATTAAGGGCCACATAAAGTTCATCCACGAGCCCATAAAGGTAAAAACAGTCAAAGTAGCCAGGGCCGGCTTACTCAAGGGAAGAATAATGCTCCAGAATATTCTGATATAGTTACAGCCGTCTATCTTAGCGGCATCCTCCAGGTCCACGGGGATGGTCATAAAAAACTGCCTCAGCATAAAGGTGCCGTAAGCGCTAAACATAGCCGGTACTATCAACGCTTTATAAGAGTCTATCCAGTTCAGCCAGGTCATCAGGATAAAAACAGGAACAAGGATAACCGCTTGAGGAATCATCATTGTTGCCAGATAGCCAAAGAAGAGTTTGTCCCGGCCGGGAAAGCTCAACCTGGAGAAGGCATAGCCCGCCATAGCGCTGGTAAAAACCTGCCCTATAGTTACACAGAAAGCGACAATTATACTATTCCAATAAAATCTGGCAAAGGGTATCTTTTCAATGACTGTTCTATAATTCGACCAGACGGGCTTTATCCCCGTATAAACATCCTTAATGGGTAAAGTTCTTTTTTCAACCGCATAAACCTCATCGACCTCCTTAACAATTTCAACTACGGCCTCACCCTTTAAGAGCTTAATTTCATCCCACTGGTAAAAGTTTTTCTCCTCTGAGGTATTAACACTATATTTTTTCTTCCACGGCTGCCACCAATGCTTTGAATCTACCTCCATAATTTTTTTGAAGGTTTCACCCCTTTGCCCCTTGAGCCTGCCCTCTAAATATTCAATCTCATACTTTTCCCCGATCACATTAACCGTTACCTTTTTGCCGTTTTCAATAATATAGTTATAGTCGGGTATCCACTTGGGGGGATAGATAAAGACGGCATCGGGATGCTTAAGTGAGGTAGATATCATCCAGATAAAAGGCACAGCCATAAACGCGGCCGTTATTGAAAGAAGGATATAGAAAATCAAATCCTGTCTGAACTTATCTTTTTTACGTCTCTTTTCTATCTCTGGGGCCATCTTTTTCTCACTTCTAATATTATCAACTATAATGCACCAGCTTACCGCCAAAGCGCCAGTTGAAGATAGTCACTGCGAATATCAAGACAAACATAAACCAGGCAATGCAGCAGGCATAACCGAAGTTATTCCATTCAAAAAAATTATTAAAAATATAGTACATGAGAGTCGTACTGGCCTGATGCGGCCCGCCTCTGGCAAAGATGTAGGCAAACATAAATCCACCCTGAAAGCCGCCGATTATACTCATAATACTGATGAAAAAGGTGGTAGGCGATATCATAGGCCAGGTTACCGCCCAGAACTTCTGCGCTTTAGTAGCTCCGTCAATGTCTGCCGCCTCATAAAGCGCCTTGGGTATATTTTGTAGAGCAGCCAGATAAAGTATCATGTTGTGGCCGCCTAAAAATGTCCAAAAGCAGGCGATAATCATAGAAAGCTTAATCCACTCAGCGCTTAGCCAATGGACACCTTCAAGATTAAAGTTAAAAAGGTCGCCGATGCCTCTAATGAAGGTGTTTAATATACCATAATCAAAATTGTATATCCAGACCCACAATAAAGCTACCGCGACTGTCAGACACATAGAGGGCAGAAAAAACAGTGTCCTGAAAAAAACAATTCCCTTTTGTTTTCTGTTTAAGACTATAGCCAGCATCAATGAACCGGCCATACCGGCAGGAATGCCGCACATCAGATAAGCCGTATTCCAGAGAAACTTCCAAAAAAGAGGGTCGTTGGCAACTATTCCCGCTGTTTCCCTATGAAAACCCAACAGCTTTATGAAATGAGTAAGGCCGATAAACTCTATGTCAAGCGGCCAGCTTAAAGTTATGACCCTATATTTAATAAAACTCAAAAGCAATGACGCTACAACCGGAAAAAAGGTAAAGACTAAAAAACCGATGAGATTGGGAACAAGAAATAGATAGGCATAAAACATCTCATTTCGTTTTTTTGTTAAAGACAACTTCATAATACCCAAGCCCTCTTGGTCAGTTCTACTCCGCTAACTTAATTCCCTTCGGGTCGGTTATCCTTACCCAAATACTTTCTCAAGCCCTTAAAAAATCCCTGCTCTTTTTTCTTATCCGTCTGCTCGGCCTCTTTACTCTTCTTATCAGCCTCCTGAGGAACTTTGCCTTTTGTCTTCAGCTCTTCCTTATCAAGACTTTTTTTATCTTTAGAGACAGCCTTGGCCTTCAACTCTACCAAACTTAATATCGCCATCTGAGCCCCATCCCCCGGTCTTATTCCAAGATGCTTAATGGCTGTATAGCCCCCCGGCCTCTCTTTAAATCGGGGGCCGACTTCACTGAAGATTTTCGAGGTTAACGCGTGATCCTGAACGATATCATATACCGCCCTTTTATTTTTGAGGGTATCTTCCCCGGCTAAGGTAATTAGCTTCTCCGCCGCTCTCTGGGCTTCTTTCGCTTTGGGCAAAGTTGTCTTGATGCTTTCATAAATTATTAAATTTCTCACCATATTTTTTAAAAAAGCCTTGCGGTGAGATGATGTTCTCCCTAATTTTCGTCTGTCATTTCCGTGCCTCATAGTAAATTACCTTAATCCTTTTTATCTTTTTTGTCAACCCGCTCTATCTTCATGCCAAAATGTAAACCCATCTGCTGGAGCATTTCCTTGATTTCGGTTAGTGACTTCTTGCCGAAATTGCGATACTTCAACATATCATTTTCGGTTTTTTTAACCATATCCCCGATACTTTGAATTTTTGCCTCCCGCAGGCAATTAGCGCTTCTAACAGACAACTCAAGTTCTGAAACAGACTTATCAAACTTCTCTAAAAGTTCTTTCTCCTGCTGAGACTTCTCTTCCTCCATCTCTTCATCCTCTTCCGGAAACTCACCGAAAGCGGCAAACAAATCAAGATGGCGGTGCAGAATATTAGCCGAATATACCATAGCATCCTTGGGGCTGATACTACCGTTAGTCCAGACTTCCGTAATTAACTTATCATAGTCTGTTCTTTGGCCGACACGCGTATTTTCAACATGGAACATGATCTTTTTTACCGGTGAAAAAACAGAGTCCACCGCGATAAAACCTATCGGTTGGTTTTCTTTTTTATTTCTTTCCGAAGGGACATACCCCCGGCCTCTTCCCACCTCCAGGTCTATTTTAAACTTCCTGTCTTTGGTTAAAGTGGCAATAACCAACTCAGGATTTAAGATTTCCACCGTCTCATCTGTTTGTATATCCCCCGCCTTTACCTCTCCTTTTTTTGAGACCGCGAGCTGAATAATTTTAGGTTTCTTGGTGTGCAATCTCAAAACAATCTTTTTAATATTTAAGATAATCTCGGCTGTATCCTCTACCACGCCTTCCAAGCTCGAATATTCATGCGGCGCGCCTTCAATCCTTAAAGAGGTAACAGCGCTGCCCTCAATGGAAGAAATCAAAACCCGCCTCAGGGCGTTGCCGATGGTGACCCCATAACCGCGTTCAAAGGGTTCAGCAATAAATTTAGCATACGTATCAGTTTGGGTTGCTTCATCTATCTTCAACCTCTTGGGTAACTCAAAACCTCGCCACCTTACTCCCATTCCATTTACCTCCTGGTATATCTTAATTAAAACTAACCGGCTTTATTTAGAATACAACTCAATAATCAGCTGTTCCTTAATCGGAATCTGAATATCTGACCTCTCAGGCAGTGTCTTTACCTGAACTTCCAATTTGTCTCTTTTTACTTCCAGCCAGGCAGGAATTTGCCTGCCTTCGAGTTTTTTTACAGTTTCCTTTACCTTTTTAACTATATTCTCTTTGTTCCTGACTTCTATGGTATCATTCTGGCTAACCGAAAAAGAAGGCATATCTGTTTTTCTTCCGTTAACTATTATATGGCCGTGCCTCACCAACTGCCTGGCGGCATTTCTTGTTTCAGCCAAACAGCTTCTAAAAACCACGTTGTCCAGCCTGCGCTCCAGCTTCTGAAGAAGAATAGTACCGGTTATTCCCTTTGCTCTCTCGGCCTCTCTAAAATATCTTCTAAACTGTTTTTCTAAAATACCGTACATCTTTTTTACCTTTTGTTTCTCCTGAAGCTGTATCCCGTAGTTAGAAACCTTTGTCCGCCTTCCTTTGCCGTGTTCTCCGGGGGCATAAGGCTTTTTTTCAAGTATTCGGTCATACTTGGGGCTTCCAAAAATATTAATTCCTAACCGGCGGACAATCTTTCCCCGGGGTGTTAAGTTTCTTGCCATAACCTTTAAACTCTCCTTCTTTTGGGGGGCCGACAGCCATTATGCGGTATTGGTGTAACATCCCTTATGGCTTTAACGTTTAGCCCCGCCGCCTGTAATGACCTTATAGCTGATTCTCTTCCGGAGCCGGGCCCTTTCACACGCACTTCAACCTGTTTCATTCCGAACTCCATGGCTCTTTTAGCTACATCCTTAGCCGCCATCTGAGCGGCAAAGGGAGTAGATTTTCTCGAACCCTTAAAGCCGGCGCATCCCGTTGTCGACCAACATAAAACATTGCCGTTTCTGTCAGTAATCGTAACATGGGTATTATTGAAAGTCGCTTGTATATGAGCTATACCTTCGGTAACCACTCTCGTAATCTTCTTTTTACCCTTTTTCTTCTTCGCCATATTAAACCTCTTTTCCCTTACTTAACTTTTTTTCCTTTTTATACCCACTGTTCTCTTGGGGCCCTTGCGTGTGCGGGCATTACTGGACGTTCGCTGTCCCCGCGCAGGCAAACCCCGCTTATGCCTTAAACCCCTGTAAGAACCAATATCCATCAGCCTCTTGATGTTACTCGAAACGTATCTTTTGAGCTCGCCTTCAACCACCAGGTCTTTCTGAATCACAGAAGTTATTTTAGAAACCTCTTCTTCTGTAAGAGTACCGGCCTTTTTTTCAGGTTCAATAGCCGCTGTTTGCAAAACCCGGGCCGCCCTTACAAGGCCAATACCATAAATATAAGTAAGTGCTATCTTGATCTTTTTATTTTTTGGTAAATCAATTCCTAAAATCCTCGGCATTTTCCCTCCTCGCTACTGTTTTTCGAAAATTCAATCCTTCTAAACCGGATAAATAGTCGTTTTACGTTTTGAATTTTATTTTATCCCTGTTTTTGCTTATGCTTAGGCGTAGAACAAATAACTTTGACTACACCTTTTCTTTTAATTATTTTACACTTAGGGCATATCTTTTTAACACTTGCTCTTACCTTCATAATTATCCGCTCCAGTACGTTAAGTCCGGCAAACCGGTTCCGGCTTACTTTATCCGATAGGTAATTCTACCTTTATTTAAATCATACGGCGAAAGTTCCATTTTAACCCTGTCACCCGGAAGAATTCTGATAAAATGCATTCGCATCTTGCCGGATATATGAGCTAAAACTTTGTGGCCATTTTCAAGCTCAACACGAAACATGGTATTAGGCAAGGCTTCAAGTATCTTCCCCTCAACCTCTATAGCTTCTTCTTTTGCCATATCACAAATTCCTTTTAAGTTAAAATCTCTACTTCTTTATCGCCTATGTACACTGTATGTTCAAAGTGAGCGCACAATCTTCTGTCTCTAGTTACCGCTGTCCAGCCGTCATCTAATATATCTACTTCCCAACTGCCGGCGTTTACCATGGGCTCAATGGCTAGCACCATGCCCGCCTTCAACTTAATCCCCGTATGAGGCTTGCCGTAATTTGGTATTTGCGGATCTTCGTGCACCTTTAAGCCTACACCGTGGCCGACAAATTGCCTCACAACCGAAAAACCGGCTTTTTCCACGCATGCCTGTATGGCGGCTGATATGTCAAACAATCTTTTCCCGCAAACAGCCTGCTCTATTCCGCGCTCAAGTGAAACGCGGGTTGTCTCTATCAGCCTTTTGGCCTCCCCGCTTATCTTGCCGGAAACCGCGAAGGTTTCGGCCGCATCTCCAAAAAAACCGTCCAGCTCAACTCCTACGTCCAGACTGACGACATCCGTCTCCTTCAGTCTCCTCTCTGAACCAATCCCATGCACCAACTCTTCATTTACAGAAACGCAGATGCCGGCGGGATACCCCATATAACCCTTAAATGATGGCTGGGCTTTTTGGGAATAAATGAACTCTTCTCCCGCGATATTTAGTTCCTTTGTTTTTATTCCCGGTTTTATTTTACTTTTTAAAAGATCAAGTGTTCGACGGACTATCTTGCACGAAGCCCTTATCTTATCAATTTCAGCCGGTGATTTTAGCAATATCATGCGGCGATTTTTTTTCCAAAAACTTCAGTTAAATTATGAAAAAGTTGCTGAGCGTCTATGTCACCTGAAGCTACGTACAATTTATCCAAACCCTTATAAAAATCTATAAGGCTGGCCGTCTCCTGCTCATAAACCATCAGCCTTTTTTTTATGGTCTGGGAATTATCGTCAACTCTCTGATATAATTCTCCGCCGCATCTGTCACAAACACCCTCAACTTTAGGCGGCACGTTGACTATGTGATAAACCGCCCTGCAGCTCCTGCATATTCTTCTGCCGGACAGCCTCTTTATAATAACCTCTTCTGAAGTCTCCAGATAGACGGTTAAATCAATCTCTATCTTCTTATCTTTTAGGCCCGCGCTTAACTCCCGCGCCTGATTAATATTTCTTGGAAATCCGTCAAGGATAAATCCGTTCTTGGTATCAGGATTCTCAAGCCTCTTCAAAACCATCTTGATAACCAGGCTATCAGGAACCAACTCTCCTTTTCGCATATACTCTTTTGCTTTTTGCCCAAGCGCCGTATCATTGTCCACCTCTTCACGCAATAGGTCGCCGGTAGCAATATGAGCGATATTATAATGATCTGAAAGGATGTCTGCCTGGGTTCCTTTGCCCGCTCCCGGCGGACCAAGTAATATTATCCTCAAAGAATTATCTCCTCGTTCTTATTTTACCTTTTTTCATAAAACCTTCGTAGTGCCTCATCAGCAGGTGCGATTCAATCTGTCCCATTGTGTCAAGCATTACACCAACGATAATCAAAATACCCGTCCCGCCCAGGAAGCTCGCGATCAGATATGGAACCTTTAGCCAGCCATTGATAATGGTCGGCATAACAGCAATGCCGGCTAAAAATATTGCCCCGGGCAGTGTTATCCTGCCCAAAATGTAATCAAAGTACTGCTCGGTCGGCTTTCCGGGCCTTACGCCGGGAATAAACCCGCCGTGCTTCTTCATATTCTGGGCTACATCCTGGGGATTAAATATTATAGCCGTATAAAAATACGTAAAGAACACGATAAGCAAGGTGAAACAAACAATATAAACCGGATGTCCCATGCCCAGCCATCTGGTTACATTCTCTATAAACACATTCTCTTTGGCGAAGCTTGAGATTGTCTGCGGAAACATAAGCGCGGACTGAGCGAATATAATAGGAATTACACCCGCCTGATTTACTCTTAAAGGAATATAGCTGCTGTGGCCGCCATAAATTTTTCTGCCGATTACCCGCTTAGCATACTGGACAGGTATCTTCCTCTGCCCCTGGGTAATCAAAATAACGCCTACTATTACGCCGATGAGCATGATAACCAAGAGCAGTATTGTCGGTGGTTTTATCCTTGCGTCATGGCCAAAAGGCGTAATATATTCAATAAACTGCTTAAAGGCCGGTGGCATACGGGATACGATACCGGCGGTAATAATTATGGATATGCCGTTTCCTATACCAAAGGTGGACATCTGCTCCCCCAGCCACATCAAAAAAGCGGAGCCGGCGGTTAAGGTGATTATTACCAACAGCCTAAGCTTCCAACCGGTAAAAAGCGTCATTGCCATACTGCCCATCCCGCTGAATCCCTCCAGATAGGAAGCAATAAAAAGCGACTGGATAATACATAGAACAATCGTCCCGTATCTTGTATACTGGGTAATCTTTTTTCTCCCGTCGGGCTCTTTGGCAATCTTCATAAAGAAAGGTACAACCGCCGTTAAAAGCTGCATAATAATAGACGCGGAAATGTAGGGCATAATGCCCAGGGCAAAAACGGTCGCCTTGCTCATAGCGCCCCCTGAAAACATATCCATTAGGGAAAAAAGCGTGCCCGACTGCTGCTCAAAAAAAAGAGCCAGGGCCTGGGCATTAATCCCCGGTGTCGGAACATAGGCTCCTAACCTGAAAACGGCAATCATCGCTAAAGTAAACAGTATCTTTTTCTTAAGCTCCGGTATCTTAAACGCACTGCCTAACGCTTTGAGCATATTATGCTATAACCTTTACAGTTCCTTTTGCTTTTTCGATTTTATCTCTCGCGCTCTGGGTAAACTTATGAGCGCAAACGGTCAACGGTTTTAATAATTCACCATTGCCTAAAATTTTTACTCTGTGAGCTAAAGTGCTTATCAAATTAACTTCTTTTAGCTTCTTTATATCCACCACCTCGCCATCCTTAAAGGCGTTCAGGCGTTCAACATTCACTATCTGATAGATTACCTTAAATTTATTGTTAAATCCTCTCTTGGGCAGCTTCCTTATTAACGGCATCTGGCCGCCTTCAAATCCCAGCATAGATTTAGACCCGGAGCGTGACGTCTGCCCCTTGTGCCCCTTTCCGGAAGTTTTTCCTCTGCCGGAGCCGCAACCCCGCCCAAGCTTTTTCTTTCTCTTAGTACTTCCCTTTGCGGGTTTTAATTCAGTTAGTCTCATCAGTCTTTCCTTTAATATTTCTACTTCTATAATCTTTTGCCTTAAGGCTCTTGAGGCCTTGTTCGCAGGCCTTGAGAATATTTAAAGTGTTATTGGATTTCAGGCACTTAGTAAGTATATCCTTAATACCCACCGCCTCACAGACCGACCTAACAGCTCCGCCGGCAATAATACCGGTACCTCCTTTAGCGGGCTTAAGTAAAACCCGGGCAGCCCCGTGCTTGCCAATAATCTGGTGAGTGATGGTACTGCCGTCTATTGCTACTTTAAACATTGCTTTTTTAGCGCTACTGGATGCCTTACGAATAGCCTCGGGAACCTCTTTAGCTTTACCGTAGCCGCAGCCAAAAGAACCCTTTTCGTCCCCTACAACAACACTTGCTGTAAAGGAAAATTTTCTGCCGCCTTTTACCACCTTAGATACCCTGTTAACAAAGACGACCTTCTCAAAAAACTCACTTTTTATTTCTCTTCGTTCTCGTGCCATAAATTACACCCTCGTTAGAATTTCAAGCCGGCTTTACGCGCGGCTTCCGCGAATACTTTAACTCTCCCATGATACATATAGCCGCCTCTGTCAAAAACACACTCTTTTATGCTTGCTTTAAGAGCCTTCTCGGCGAATATCTTACCTAATGCTTCGGCGGCTTCTTTATTGCCTCCGTATTTATTTTTCTCTCTAAAGCCCTCAGCTAAAGTAGACATGCTTAATAGCACCTTTCCACTTGTATCATTAATAAGCTGAGCGTAAAAATGCGCCAGGCTCCTGTAAACATTCAGCCTTGGTTTCTGGGCTGTGCCAAACACCTGCTTTCTTACTCTTTGATGCCTTTTCTTTCTCTTATCCGTCATTTTTTTCTTTATCATTTTATAACAATAACCTTTTTTTTAGCGTTTATACAACCGTTTTACCGGCCTTTCTTCTGACATATTCACCTTTATACCTGATGCCTTTTCCTTTATACGGCTCCGGTTTATAATAGTGCCTTATCTCGGCCGCCACTTCTCCTACCAGTTGCTTATCTATACCCGTTACAATAATCTCGGTCGGCTTAGGAGTTTCTATGCTGATCCCCTGTGGTATTTCGTAATTTATAGGATGAGAAAAACCAAGTTGGAGATTTAACTTCTTACCTTGCACTTGAGCTCTTAGGCCTACCCCCTGTATTTCAAGCTCCTTTTTGTAACCGGAGGTTACGCCGATTACCATATTTTGTATCAGGCTCCTAGTTAGACCATGCAGTGATTTATCAAGCTTCAGATTTGAAGGCCTCTTAATCACAACTTCTTTATCAATTACTTCAACCTTCATTCGATGATGCGCCGTCAATTCCAGCTTACCCTTAGGCCCCTCAACGGAAACTACGTTTCTATCAACGGACACCTTTACTTTATCTAAAATTGAAACAGGTTTTTTCCCGACTCTCGACATTAATTTTCCCCTTTAACTTACCATATCTGGCAGATAATTTCTCCGCCAACACCTTTTGCTTTTGCTTCTTTGTCAGTTAATATGCCGCGGGAAGTGGTCAAAATCGTTACCCCGAGGCCTCCCAAGGCGTTAGGTATTTCTTCCTTACCTTTATAAATTCTCAAACCCGGCTTAGAAATCCTTTTTATATGAGATATCGCGGATTCATCATTCTTAGTATATTTCAGATAAACCCTTATAGAGCCCTGCCGGTCATCTTCCAATACTCTAAAATCTTTTATGAAATTTTCTTCCTTAAAGATTCTTATTATCTCTTTAAGCATTGAAGAAGCGGGAATATTTACCGTCTCTTTTCCTCTTAAAGAAGCGTTTCTTATCATGGTTAGCGCGTTGGCGACTAAATCAGTTATCATATAAATCTCCTAATAAAATTTAACCTGCCGCTAAGCCGTTTTACCAGCTTGCTTTAGTTACACCCGGTATTTCCCCGCAGGAGGCTAACTCTCTAAAGCATATTCGGCAAATTTGAAATTTACGAATGTAGCCTCTTGAACGTCCGCAACGCAAACATCTGTGCTGTTTGCGGGTGGTGTATTTAGGTTCCTTCTTTGCTTTTTCAATTAATGATTTTCTAGCCATTGATTTTCCTTTAAACGATTACTCACTTTTTATACGGCATTCCAAACAACCTTAGCAACTCATGAGATTCTTCTTTGCTTCGAGAGGACATATCGAAGGTGATATTCATACCGATGGTCCTGTCTATCCTGTCATAATCAATCTCGGGAAACATAGACTGTTCTTTTATGCCTACGGTAAAGTTATGACTGCTATCAAATGATTTAGGGTTTATACCTCTAAAGTCTTTGATTCTGGGTATGGCTATGTTAATAAACCTATCTAAGAAGTCGTACATACGGCTACCCCTCAAAGTAACCTTGCACCCGACGGCATCACCGGCTCTAATCTTAAAGTTAGAAATTGCCTTTTTTGCCCTGGTAATAGCGGGTTTTTGGCCGGTAATCTGGGCCAGCTCTTTCATTGCCTGTTCAATTATTTTAAACTCTTTAGACCCTTCCCCCAACCCGGCGTTAATGACAATCTTCTTAATTTTAGGAGTTTGAAATCTATTTTTATACCCGAACTTTTTCATCATTGCGGGAATAATATCTTTATTGTACTTCTCTAATAATCTTGACTTTTTCATCACAATCCTTACAGCTCCTGATTACATTTTTTACAAACTCTGTTAACGCCGTTTTTTTTCCTGACAAAGCCGGTTCTAACGGCTTTCTTGCATTTGGCGCAATAAAGCATAACATTTGATATATTAACCGGAGACTCTCTTTTGATAATGCCTCCCTGATCCTCCTGGCGCCTTTTTTTTGCGTGTTTCGTTATTATATTCAGGCCTTCCAGTATAACCTTACCGGTCACGGGGATGACTTTAAGCACTTTGGCCTTTTTCCCTCTTTCCTTACCCCGCCTGACAACCACAGTATCATTCTTTTTTATGCGCAGCACTTTATATAACCTCCGGAGCTAAAGATACAATTTTCATAAAGTTTTTTTCTCTTAATTCCCGCGCCACCGGGCCGAATATTCTCGTTCCCCTGGGATTCTTCTGGCCGTCTATCAAAACGACGGCGTTATTGTCAAATTTTAAATAAGACCCGTCTTTACGCCTGATAGGAGAGTGCGTCCTGACAACTACGGCCTTAGCCACCTCCCCTTTCTTCACCTCGGATTCCGGTATAACTTCTTTAATGTTTACGGTAACAATGTCTCCTATTTCAGCATATTTTTTAGCTGAACGGCCGACCACCTTAATACAACTGGCCTTCCTGGCGCCGGAATTGTCGGCTATTTCCAGAATTGTCCTTAACTGAATCATTTAACTATCTCCGCTAATCTCCATCTCTTTTCTTTCGAAAGAGGCCTGGTCTCAACAATCCTTACCTGGTCGTTAAGCTTTGCTTTGTTTTCCGGATCATGCGCTTTAAATTTAGAATACCGCTTGATAACCTTGCCGTAAACCGGATGCTTACCAACCCTTTTAACTCTTACAATAATAGTCTTATCTGATTTATCACTGACAACCACGCCAATTTGCTGCTTGCGCGTGCCTCTATCCTGATTAACTCTGGGCATTCTCCTTCTCCCTTAAAATCGTTAAAACTCGTGCAATATTTCTCCTGATGATCCTTATTTTGTCCGGCTTTTCAACTCTGCCGCTTTTTACGTCGTATCGCAACTTATGCAGTTCCTGTCTATAATCCTGGAGATTTTGATTTAGCTCATCCTTGGTTAAATCTCTCAGACTCTTTGCTTTTTCAGGTTTCATATCAAACCTTGCCTTGTTATAAATTTAGTCTTCACCGGCAGCTTATGTGATGCCAGCCTTAACGCGTCTCTGGCTAAATCTCTGGGAATACCATCCATTTCAAACAGAACTCTTCCCCGCTTAACTACGGCCACCCAAAATTCCGGAGCTCCCTTTCCCTTGCCCATTCTGGTCTCAGCCGGCTTTTTAGTTACCGGTTTGTCCGGAAAAATTCTTATCCAAACCTTTCCGCCACGCCTTACGTGCCTTGTTAAAGCAACACGGGCAGCTTCTATTTGCCTATTGGTAATCCACCCGCTCTCCAATGCCTGCAAACCAAATTCACCAAAATTAACCTTTGAGCCGGTATGCGCCATGCCGCGGCGTTTTCCTCTATGGGTCTTTCTGAACTTAACTCTTTTCGGCATTAAAGGCATTTTTACTTCTCCCTCTTATTGTTTCCTTCAGCGGTACCTTTTTCAGGAATTATTTCACCCTTATAAATCCAAACTTTTATACCGATAGCCCCGTAAGTTGTTCTAGCTTCCGTAAAGCCGTAATGTATATCGGCTCTCAACGTATGCAGCGGAACCTTTCCGTCTTTATAGGTTTCCCTGCGGGACATCTCGGCCCCCCCCAATCTTCCCGAACAGGTTATCCTGACACCTCCGACGCCTGAGCTCATAGCATCATAAACCGCTTTTTTCATCGCCCTTCTAAATGATACTCTTTTAATTATCTGAAAAGCGATGTTTTCCGCAACCAGCTGAGCATCAGTCCTTGGCATCTTTACCTCCTTAATATCAACGTAGACATCCTTGCCGGTTACCTCCTGCAGGTCCTCTTTAAGCCGGTCAATCTCAGACCCCCGCCTGCCAATAATAATTCCCGGCCGGGCCGCGAAAATTGTCACCTTTATTTTATCCGAAGCTTTGTCAATCTCTATACTCGAAATACCGGCTTGATTGAAGTTCTTCTTAATATAACTACGAACCTTTAAATCTTCAGCCAGCTTTGCTCCAAAGTTTTTCTTATTGGAAAACCATCGCGACTTCCACGTTTTTATGTAGCCTAATCTAAAACTATAAGGATGTACTTTCTGCCCCACTTATTCACTTCTCCTTTCAACCCTTTTTACCGCCTTCTTTTTAGCAGCTACCTTTTTCGGCTTGTTAGAGGAGACAACCTTTTTTACTCTATCAAGCTCTATCACTATATGAGACGTTCTTTTGAGTATTACCGCCGCCCGCCCAAAAGCCTGGGCCCTAAAACGCTTTAGGGGAGTTGCCTGATCCACCGTTATTTTACTTACATAAAGATTACTTACGTCCGCCTCAACCGGCTTAGCGTTACTTATAACAGACTTTAATAACTTTGCTACTATTTTAGAAGATCCCTTATTCAGATTATCCACAATATCCACGGCGTCTTGGGCTTTCCGGCCCCTGATTAAATTAACAACATCTCTGGCTTTTTTTTCGGATACTCTGGCAAATTTTATTTTCGCTTTGGCTATCATATTAATTCCTATTTACGAGCGGCTGTGCGCTCAGTGTGAGAACCATGCTTTCTGAACGTCCTCGTGGGAGAAAACTCCCCTAATTTATGTCCCACCATTTTTTCGGAAATAAATACCGGAATAAACTTTTTGCCGTTATGAACGGTGAAGGTATACCCTACGAATTCCGGTAAAATCATAGAGCTCCTTGACCAAGTCTTAATAGGCTGTTTCTGGCCGGTCTTTTTCATTTTCTCAACTTTTTTTAACAGTTTGGGGTGTACGTATGGGCCTTTTTTAGATGACCTTGACATCCTTACTTCCTCCGTTTATGCTTTGACGGCCGCTTTTTAATAATATACTTATTAGAATATTTTTTCTTTTTTCTGGTTATTAATCCCTTGGTAGCCTTGCCCCATGGGGTTGTTGGATGCCTGCCTCCGGAAGACTTACCTTCGCCGCCGCCCATCGGGTGATCGTGGGGATTCATGGCTACGCCCCTGACAGATGAACGCTTGCCCATCCAGCGGGAGCGCCCTGCCTTACCTATGGACTTTCTCTCGTGCCCAATATTTCCAACCTGGCCAATAGTGGCCCGGCACTCCTTCTTAATCAGTCGAATTTCACCTGAAGGCAATTTTACGTGGGCAAACTTCCCTTCTAGGGCCATAATTGAGGCCGTGCCTCCGGCGCCGCGAACAAGTCTCCCGCCTTTACCGGGAGCAAGTTCAATATTATGCACCGGCATACCGGGAGGTATTTTAAAAAGCGGCAACGAATTGCCCATTTTTATTTCAGCGTTTTCACCTGAAGCAACCTCTTCACCAACCTTTAAGCCCAAAGGACTTATAATATACCTTTTCTCACTATCAGGATAAAGCAAAAGAGCAATGTTCGCCGATCTGTTTGGATCATACTCAACGGAAACTACCTTTGCCATCACGTCGTCTTTATCTCTTTTAAAATCTATTAATCTATACTTGCGTTTGTGTCCGCCGCCTCTGTGGCGTGAGGTAACATGCCCGTGAGAGTTGCGCCCTCCGCTCTTTTTTAAAGGAAAGGTCAGAGACTTCTCCGGCTTTTTATTGCGGGGTTCCAGCTCCTTAAAGTCCAGAAGTTTGGTCCAACGCTGTGATGGTGTGCTTGGCTTTCTTGCTTTAATTCCCATAATTTCCTTCCATACTACCCTACATAATGTCGATTGTCTGGCCTTCTTTTAAAGTTACAATTGCTTTCTTCCAATCCGGAGTTTTGCCTTTTTTATATCTCACTCTTTTTTGCTTGCCCCGCATGGACACTACATTGACGCTATCAACCTTCACCTTATAGATAGTTTCTACCGCCTTTTTTATTTCAATCTTATTCGCTTTCTTGTCCGCTTCAAAAAGGTACTTATTTTCACGGTTTAAAACCGCTCCTTTTTCTGTTCTTAGTAAACTTTTAAGAATTATGTACGCATCTTTCATAATGAAACCCGCTTATTTATAAGTTCTATTGATTTCTCTGTTACTACTATCTTCTTGTTGGCCAGGACGTCATAGGTATTAAAGTTATCCGCGCTTTTTACGGTAATATTCTTAACATTACCTGCGGACTTCCTCAACTTATTTTCGACTTTTTCTACCACCAGAAGAACTTTATCCTCCGCCATCTTTAGGGCTTTAAAAATATCAACAAACTCCCTGGTTTTAATTTTATCAAGTTTTATCTCTTCCACAATAATAATATTCCCGTCATTTAGCTTTGAATTGATAGAAGATAGCAGTGCTTTCTTTTTTACTTTTTTAGGAATACTGTATGAATAATCTCTGGGCTTGGGGCCGAATATGGATCCGCCCCCTCTAAAAATTGGCGATCTGATGGAACCGGTCCTCGCCCGCCCCGTACCTTTTTGGCGCCAGGGCTTTATGCCTCCGCCGCTTACCTCAGACCTTCTTTTTGTAGATGCCGCGCCAACTCTTTTATTTGCCCGGTACATTACAATAGCCTCATGCAAAACGGCTTCATTTACCTTCCCATCAAAAAGCTTTTCGTCTAATTTCAGAGAACTAACTTTTTGTCCTTTTACATTATAAACTTGCAACTCTTTCATTATACTTTACTCTCTGTGCCAGATTCGATATTTATTGGCTTGCCTTGCCTCTTCTTTTTCAGGGCCGGCTTAATTACCAGGTAACTGTTTTTCGACCCCGAAACAGCTCCTTTTACTACCAGTAAATTATTATCTTTATCCACCTTAAGAACCTTTATGTTTTGCGTGGTAATCCGCTTGCCGCCCATCCTGCCCGGCAAATGCTTTCCTTTGAAAACCCTTGAAGGGCTGGCGCTGGCGCCGATTGAACCGGGAGTCCGGTGAACCTTCGCGCCATGACTGGCCGGATGGCCCTTAAAGTGCCACCTTTTCATAACTCCCTGAAAACCCTTACCTATAGAGGTTCCGGTAATATCCACAAAATCACCCTCATGAAACAAATCCACCCTCAACTCATCCCCCGCTTTATATTTATTCTCATCAGCCTCATCTACACGCATCTCTTTAATAAATTTAAGCGGTTTGATGTGAGCTTTTTTAAACCTTCCCAACAACGGTTTTTTAACGCGGGATTCCTTTTGGCCGTCAAATCCGCACTGAAGGGCGCGGTAACCATCTTTCTCCCCGGCCTTTACCTGCAAAACGTAACACGGCCCCGCCTCAATAACCGTAGCCGGCACAATTTTCCCGTCTTCTTTAAAAATCTGCGTCATTCCTATTTTTTTACCCAACAATCCTATTGGCATTTATATATCCTTTACTTTATCTCAATATCCACACCGGTCGGTAAATCAAGCTTTTTAAGAGCATCAATCGTTTTAGCGCTGGGATTAATTATATCCAGCAGTCTCATGTGGGTTTTAATCTGAAACTGCTCTCTTGACTTTTTATCAACGTGCGGCGACCTTAAAACCGTGTAATCTTCTCTTTTTGACGGCAGAGGCACGGGCCCTGAAATCTTTGCTCCTGTGCGCCTGGCGGTATTCATTATCTCACCAGCGGACTGGTCTAACACTCTGTGATCATATGCCTTTAGCTTTATTCTGATCTTTTGTTGTTGCTTTGCCATCTTACTCCTCTTCCGGTTCTTACTTA
>JAGLLT010000002.1 GCA_023140385.1 Candidatus Omnitrophota bacterium | reverse complement strand
TCGCACTTGTGATTACAATTTACATGAAAAAGGTTGAATAATAGTTAGGCGTGCACCACTGCGGCGATAGTAGAGACTATTCTAAATTTTCAATATCAGCTAGATCCTGAAGCCTTCCGCTAGCTTTTTTATTTTTCTTTAAGTCTGCGAGAGATATGAAGTTTATTTCTGTGTTATCAATATTGACTGTACTTTTATTTTTGTAACATTCGTTAAATTCAACACCATCTATTGAGGTTAATATTTCTATGCGTAAAGGCTCATTACCCATTCTTATATTTTTGCCTTCCTCAAGAAACAAATCATCTTTTAACTGCGGAGTATTAAAACCAAATTCTTTTAAAGCTTCTACGGTCTTACGCGCGTTATCTTTAGATATAGCTATCCATATATCAAGATCGCCGGTAGCGCGAGGATGACCGTGAAAAGCTACAGCGTATCCACCAATTACTAAATACTCAATTTTTTTTGAGTTTAGTAACTCTAAAAGTTCTTTGAAGTCTTGCGGTAGTCGGATCATAACCAAACATTATTTGTCGTAATTGTTCTAAGGATTCCAGCCGCTCAAGATAAGTTTTATTTTTCCAGTATTCTACTGAATCATTGTTATAAATTGAAGTTACTTTAAATACCTTTTTATCCATAAACTTATTATACCATAATATGTTATTGAAAAATATTTATTTTTTGAGAAAAAGGTATTTGTCCTTTTTTCCTTGACAAATAACAAAATTATATATACTATGTACATAAACTGGTACATTACTTAGAAGGAGCAAATTGATGACTACTTTAACTGCAACAGATGCCCGAAAAGGATTCTTTGATATGATCAAAGGAGCGACTAAAAAGCATCGGATATATCACATTCATCATAAAAACGGAGATGTTGTTTTAATGTCAGAAGAAGAATTTGACGGCCTTCGAGAGACTTTAGAGCTTCTTTCGATTCCCGGTTTTAGAAAAAGCATTGCTGAATCTGTAAAACAGATGAAAAAGGGAGAAACTGTTTCTTTGGATGAAGTTTTTGGAAATACAAAATAATGCCATACGAAATTCGACTTACAAAAACTGCTCTCAAAGATCTACATAAATTGCCTCCCAAGACAGCGCGAAAACTCAAAGAAATTCTGGTAAAACAAGTGAGTGAAGAACCGCGTTCCGGCAAAAAACTTGTCGGAGACCTTACCGGGTTTTTCTCCATCAGGCTTACATATAAAGATAGGATTATTTATTCCGTAGATGAGAAGAAAAAGATAATTTATGTTCACAGGACTAAAACTCATTATGGAGAGTAATTGCATCAACATTTAGGAGCGATAAATGAAGTATAAAATCGTAGATAGAATTATAGCATACTTAATAACTATGGAGCTGCTCTTTCTTCTATTATTCTTTTTCGACGCAGTTATTTACGAGACTACATTTAACTATTATACTGGAATCCCCTTCCTCCTGATTACCCTTAGGATAATATTGCTTTTTTTAATGGGGATAATAGCTGCTATTTTCTTTTTTAGAAACTCGCCTAAGGCAAAATGGGCGCTATCTGGATATTTGGGAATTACCCTATCTGTAGCGTTATGGAAGATTGATCCCAACACAGAACAATATATAAAATTAATAAAAGAAGCTCAGATTATGATGCAAAATGATAACGCCGCAATAACGTTCAAAATCACTTCATATCCCTACTGGTGGGTAGCCGCTATTTATGTTCTAAGCTTGATATATGTTTTTTTTATAAGGAAAATCGATATATCAACCCAATCCGCCTGACCTAATTTCACTCATTTTTTCTTTCCTGCGCGATACGCGCGACGCGATACGTACTACTATTTTTAACAGGGTTGGACAAAGTGGTTGGGTTCTACCTCTTCTAAGGGTGGGGGTGTTTCTTTGTACTCTTTTGTTAATTTATCATCCAGTTCGGGCAGGATAAACTTTCTTTTTCTCTCATCCGGATTGGCAGAGAGGTTGGCTGATAATAGAAGTTTTGTGTATGGATGGCGGGGGTTTTGGTAGAGAAGGCTGCTTTCCGCGTACTCTACTATCCTTCCCCTGTACATCACCGCCACTTGGTCAGAGATATATTTAACAACATTTAAGTCGTGGCTGATAAAGAGATAGCTCAGGCCGAGGTTGTCCTGAAGGTCTTTGAGAAGATTTAAAATCTGCGCCCTGATTGACATATCAAGGGAGGAAACCGCCTCATCGCAAACGATAAACTCCGGCTCGGTTGAAAGCGCCCTGGCAATAGCTATTCTCTGGCGTTCCCCGCCTGAAAACTGATGGGGATATTTGTCTTTAGCAAAATAAGGCAGTCCGACAAGCCCAAGTAGTTTTTTTAACCTTTTCTCTCTACCCTCTTTTTTTGCCAGTCTGAATATATCAACACCCTCTAATACAATATCTCCAATTTTCATTCGGGGGTTAAGCGAACCATAGGGATCCTGAAATATTATCTGGGCCGACTTCTTTAACAAAAGCCGCTTCTTTTTACACTTATCAAAGACATCAGTACCGTTTATCTTCACACTGCCGCTATCAGGCCTTATAAGCCCCAGAATAAGTTTGCCCGCCGTAGTCTTGCCGCAGCCGGACTCACCCACCAGCCCAAGGTTTTTGCCTTTATATAAGGTCAAGTCCAGGCCGTCAACGGCCCTTATAATATCCGCTTCCTTCCTGAACAGGCCTCTACCCGCGAAGTACTGTTTTTTTAAGCCTTTTACCTCAACAATAACCTTCATATCTAAATTCCTAACTTTTTACACATCTGACAAAATGCCCCGCGCTAATCTCTTTTAGTTCGGGCAAAGCCTCCCGGCACTCTGAAGAGGCCAAATCACAGCGGGGTGAAAATCTGCATCCTTTCGGCAGATTATCCAATTCGCATACAGCCCCTTTAAGGGTGGACAATCTTTTGTCTCTCTTGTCTATCTGTTTAATGGAAGATAACAACCCCTTTGTGTAAAGATGAAGCGGATTTTTAAAGAGATCCTCCGCGCCGGCGTACTCAACAATTTCTCCGGCATACATTACCGCCACCCTGTCTGCCAGGCGTGCGATTACTCCAAAGTCATGGCTGACTATCAAAACCGACATATTATATTCATTCTGCAGTTCATCGAGCAGTTCGAGAATTCCCGCCTGTATAGTCACATCAAGCGCCGTTGTCGGCTCATCGGCAATCAGGATATCCGGCCGGCAGGATATTGCCATAGCAATCATCACCCTCTGCCTCATCCCGCCGCTTAAATTATGCGGGTATTCGCTGAAGCGGCTTTTGGGCCTGTCTATTTTTACCTTACTTAACAGTTCAATTGATAAGGCCTTTGCTTCCTTATAATTTATATCTTTGTGAGCAAGAACAGCCTCTGTCATCTGCTCCCCAATACTTAGAACCGGATTTAAAGAAGTCATCGGCTCCTGAAAAATCATTGATATCTTATTGCCTCTTATCTTTCTCAGCTCTTTATTATCCATAGAAAGGATATCTCTACCCTTATATAAAACCTCACCCGATACAATATTTCCTTCAGGCGGTATTAGTTTTAATATAGAAAGACAGCACATACTCTTGCCGCAGCCGGACTCACCCACTAGCCCGAGGTTTCTGCCGTGGTCAATGTCAAAGCTGATATCGTCACACGCCTTAACCGTACCGCGCTGGGTATAAAAATAGGTTTTTAAGTTTCTGACTTTAAGCATCTTATTTTTGTCCGTACCCTTTAAGCCTCGGGTCAAGCAAATCTCTCAGGGCCTCTCCTAAAATGTTATAGCTTAAAACGGTAATCAGTATTGCCAGTCCCGGAAAGAGCATCAGCCACCAGGCGCTTTCAATGTAGTGCATACCCGATGTCAAAATATTGCCCCAGCTAGCCATTGGAATCTGAACTCCCAGCCCTAAAAAGCTAAGCGCAGACTCAATTAGTATGGCCCCGCCAACACCTAAAATCGCGCTGACATAGACGGGCGAGAGAGCATTAGGCAGTATATGCCTGAAAATTATCCTGAAGTCCGAAGCCCCCAGCGCCCTGGCCGCCTGCACATAGTCCCTTTCTTTTAAGGAAAGAAATTCCGCCCTCACCAGCCTCGCTAGTCCTGTCCAGCCGGTTACTCCAATAATCACCATCACCGTAATAATGCTCGGCCCTAAAAAAGCCAGAAACATTAATATTAAAAATATTCGCGGAAAACACATAACGATTTCCACTACACGCATAATGAGAATGTCAACCCAGCCGCCGTAATAACCGGAGATCGCTCCCAGAACCACCCCTATTACGACGGAAATGATAACCGCCACAAAACCTACACTCAAAGAAATTCTGGCGCCGTAAACCATACGCGAAAAGACATCGCGCCCCAGGTCATCTGTACCCAAAAGATGCTCTCTTGAGGGAGGCTGTAACTTTGCCTCAGGAGCAAGGTTTGTCTCATTCGGCGAATAGGCCGTAATAAAACCGGCAAAGATTGCCGCGGCAAACATCACGATAATGACGCTCAATCCGACAAAGGCGTATCTTTTTCTCCAGTCTCTTTTCTTCTTATTCATATCTAATCCTTGGATCTACTACGGCATACAAAATATCGGAGATTAAAATTCCGGTTAATGTCAGAAAAACACTTATTATGCCTACCCCCATAACCACCGGATAGTCGTACTGCAAAATAGCCGTATACATCAGCCTTCCCATGCCGGGCCAGGCAAATATCGTTTCAAAGATAAAACTTCCGCCGATTAAAGCCGGCAAGGTCAATCCCAGAATTGTTATAACCGGCAGGAGCGCGTTTTTTAAGGCGTGATGGTATATAATTTTGTTTTCTTTTAACCCTTTAGCCCGGGCGGTCCTGATATAATCCTGCCTGATAACCTCCAGCATACTGTAACGCGTATAGCGTGATATGCCGGCCAGGCCGGTAAAGGCCAGGGTGAAAAGCGGTAAAATTAGATGCCATAATAAATCCAGAATTCTATGCGGCAAGGAGTAATCCTGAGCATACCAGGGGCTCATCCCTGAAATCGGCAGCCACTCCAGTTGAAAACCAAAAAACCTCATCAATAGCAGTGCCAGCCAGAAGGTCGGTGTGGCAAAACCTACAAAAACTAAAAAGGTGGTCGCCTTATCAAAAAACGAGTTTTGTTTGACGGCCGACATTACACCGATGGGCAGAGCAATTGAAAAAATAAGGATAAGCGCCGAAATTTGCAGGATAAGTGTAGCCGGCAGGCGCTCTTTTATTTTCTCTATCACAGGCCGGTCGTCAATGAATGAATCTCCAAAGTCCAGGGTTACTATTCTTTTAAGCCATCCTCCATACTGAACAATAACCGGCTTATCCAGGCCGTAAAGCTCCTTTAGATGCGCCCTCGCCGAACCCGAGACTTCAGGATTAAGCCCGTAGCGCATACTTGCCGGATCGCCCGGAGTAAGGTGCATAGCCAGAAGCGCAATCAGGGAGATGCCCATAAGCATGGGGGGTATCAAAAATAATCTTTTAACTATGTATTTAAACATATCTGCCCCTTAACGGGTATATTTTTGTTCAACTTCGGGAACATACCATTTAATAAAGTTGTAACTGATACCTGCCGGCGCCGGCTCTATACCTTTAAACCTTTTTGAAACCGCGGGCAGGGCATAGGGAAAATATAAAAAGGTGTAGGGCTGTTCTTCAGCCGTTATCTCGTGAATTTTGCGGTATATCCTCTGCCTTTCGTCTTGATTATAAGTCTCTCTTCCCCTCTCAATTAGAGAGTCAACCTCTTTATTCCGGTAGCTGATAAAATTAAGCCCGCCGTCTTTCATTGAGTCTGAATGCCAGACGTTATAGTTATCCGGGTCTATGGGCATAGTCCAGCCTAAAATCAAGGCTTGAAAGTTCCTTTTATCTACAAACTCGGTTATAAAAGCCGCCCAGGCGATAGCCTGTATCTCAACTTCAACCCCTATCTCCCGCCAGTTCTGCTGGATAATGGTAGCTACGTCCTCCCTTTGTTTATTGCCCTGATTAGTAATTAATTTAAAAGAAAACTTCAGCCCATCCTTTTCCAAAATACCGTCGTTATTCCTATCAATCCAGCCGGCTTCCTTCAATAGTTCCTTTGCTTTTTGGGGATTATAAGGATACTTCCTAACCTCTTCATTGTAGGCATACGTACCTTTTATAAAAGGGCCGGTGCACTCCTCTCCCATCCCCATTAAAACACCATCTATTATAGCTTTCCTATCTACCGCGTATGACAAGGCCTGCCTGACCCTTTTGTCCTCAAATAGGGGGTCTTTAAGATTATAGCCGATGTAGGTATAGGAACGGCTTAAATATTTATACTTAACAAATCGCTCTTTAAACTTTTTTGTGTCTGTGCGGTATTTATATTGGTATGGAGTAAGGCCCATAGAGTCTATGCCTCCTGTAATCAGCTCTAAAAATTGAACCGCCTGATTAGGAATAACACGTTCAACGTACTTGTCAATGAAAGGCCGCCCTTCAAAATAATTGTAAAAAGAGTCTAATATTATATGCTGGTCTGTTTTCCACTCGGCTAATTTATAAGGGCCTGTACCAACGGGGTCTCTGGCAAAATTACAATTTTTAATATCTATATTTTTTAAAAGATGTTTGGGTATAATCGCGGTACCTAATTTTAACAGAGCCGGGGCATAAGGCTTCCTGTACTTAAATTGGACGGTATACTTATCAACAACCTTAATCTCCTCTATGTCCTGAAAGTTCGCGGCATAGGGAGCCGCGTTTCGCGGGTCAAGGATAATGTCAAAGGTAAACTTAACATCGTCAGCGGTAAACTTAACACCATCCTGCCATAAGACGTTTTTTCTTAAATGAAAAGTTATGGTCAGCTTATCATCCGAGACATCATAGCTTTCCGCCAGGTCGCCGGTTATATTTAAATCTTTGTCTACCTTGGTGAGGCCGTTAAAAATCATCGAGTTAATATTGCCCGATGTACTGTCAGTAGCTAAAAACGGGATAAGGGTTATGGCATCGGCGATAGAGCCGGATACATAGGCATCTCCGTAGCTGAGTATCTCCTGGGCGCCGGCTAGAGGAACGCTAAAAATAAAAAAAGACACTGTTGTGATAAACAGTGCCTTTTTTTTAATTAATCTATTTAGATAAACAGACGCTTTACTTTTGAGTCGGTTCATCTTGAGAAGGTTCAGGTTCAGCTGCCTGTATTTTCTGAGACTCTTCAGTCACAATACTTTCATTTTCAAGCAGTGACCTGCTTCTACCGGCAGTCATAATCGTTAGAGTTACACAGATAACGAAAAAAACAGCGGCCATCACTCCGGTAGCCTTAATTAAAAAGCTATTTGCTTTTGAACCCAGGATTGACTCGGCAACTCCCCCGCCAAAAGTCTCAGAAAGCCCCTTCCCCTCACCCGGCTGTAATAAAACCAAGGCAATTAAAATAAGGCTAACAATAACATGTACTATTATAAGAACTGTAAACATCTTACCTCCTCTAACCCTACACACAAGGTTGAACCTTATGTGTAAACTTTAGATATTAGGGGCCGTATTGGATTTTTTCACTATCTCACAAAAAGAGCCGGCCTCCAAACTTGCTCCTCCTATCAAACCGCCGTCAACATCGGGCTCCTTTATCAGCTCCTCGATATTGGCGGGCTTTATACTGCCGCCGTAGAGAATACGGATACCCTGTGATATATCAACACCATACCTATCATTCAATAAACCTCTGATAAACAGATGAACCTCCTGAGCCTGTTGGCTGGTAGCCGTCTTTCCGGTTCCTATAGCCCAGACAGGTTCATAGGCAATCACAAGCTTCGCGCTATCCGTTAAATCAATGTCAATCAAACCGGCCTCAAGCTGGCCGCGGACCACATCAGAAGTCCTATCGGCCTCCCGCTCTTCTAATTTTTCACCGACACACAGTATCGGTATCAGCCTGTCGGAAATGGCCGTTTTTACCTTCTTATTTATCTCCTCATCCAACTCACCAAAGACATGCCTTCTTTCCGAATGCCCCAGAATAACATACTTACAGCCGGCATCTTTAAGCATAGGCCCTGATATCTCGCCGGTATAAGCGCCTTTTTCTTCAAAGTGCATGTTCTGGCCGCCCAGCTCTATTATTGAACTGCCTAATACATCCTGTACCGCCACTAAAGCTGTAAACGGCGGACAAACCAGAATATCAAGCCCGTCTACATCAAAAAGTTCGCGTTTTATTTCCGCTGCCAACTGGATAGCCTCAGTGGCCGTCTTGTTCATCTTCCAGTTACCCGCGATAAGTAAGCGTCTCGGCATATTTAATATCCTTATTTTAATGTTAGGGCGGCTATACCCGGAAGTTCTTTGCCTTCCAGGAATTCCAGTGAAGCTCCGCCGCCGGTTGAAATATGAGTCATCTTATCAGCTAAATTAAGCTGGTTGATAGCGCTTGCCGTATCTCCGCCGCCGATAACCGTAACGGCATCTAACGTAGCGATATAATTGGCTATTTCATTAGTGCCTTTGGCGAAAGGTTCAATTTCAAATATACCCACAGGCCCGTTCCAAACAATCAACTTGGCTTTAGAAAGACATTCTTTAAAGGCTTCTATGCTTTTAGGCCCTATATCAACACCCATCCAGCCGGCTTCTATTACTACACCATCTGTAATTTTAATATTAGCGTCTTTGTCAATTTTATCAGCGATAACATGGTCCAGAGGCAGTATAATTCCAACTCCTTTTTCCTCGGCCTTAGTTAAAATAGACCTGGCTAAGTCAAGCTTATCGACTTCTAAAATAGAATTTCCTATCTCTATCCCCTGAGCCTTTAAGAAAGTGTAAGCCATGCCGCCGCCGATTAAAATACTATCTACTTTATCAAGCAGATTTTCAATAACACCTATCTTATCGCTTACCTTTGCGCCTCCTAAGATAGAAACATACGGTTTCTCAGGGTTGGTTACAGCTTTACCCAAGAAGTCTATTTCTTTCTCTAAGAGAAAACCGGCTAAAGCGGGTAGATACTTAGCTATACCTACTACGGAAGCGTGCGCTCTATGTGAAGTTCCAAAGGCGTCATTAACAAAGACCTCAGCCAGGCCGGCTAACTCTTTGGCAAAGGCCTCGTCGTTCTTCTTCTCTTCAGGGTGAAAACGAAGATTCTCTAAGAGAATAACTTCATCATCCGCCTGCTTACCTACTCTCTCTTTAACTTCCTCGCCGATACAGTCATTAAGTTTTACTACTTTTTTGCCGTCTAAAAGCTCTTCTAACCGCTTGGCCACCGGATCCATTCTTAATGAATCTGTGGCTTCACCCTTGGGCCTGCCTAAGTGAGAAGCCAATATTAATTTGGCTCCCTGCCCCAGAATATAGTTAATCGTGGGCAAGGCCGCTTTTATACGGGTATCATCGGTAATATTCCGGTTTTCGTCAAAGGGCACATTAAAATCCGCCCTCATAAAAACCTTTTTACCTTTTAAATCGTAATCTTTCACGCTCAATTTATCCAAGTTTCGCTCCTATAAAAACAGTTAAGTCAATAACTCTGCAGGAATAACCCCATTCGTTATCATACCAGCTGAGCACCTTGACCAATGTGTTGTCAACTACATTGGTGAATGAAGCGTCAAATATACTTGAATATGGATTACCGTAGAAATCTCTTGAGACTAACGGCAGGTCGTTGTACTGTAGAATATTCTTTAATTCACCCTCAGAGGCTTTCTTGAAAACGGCGTTAACTCCTTCAACAGTAGCTTCCTTATCAAGTAAAACAACTAAATCAGTTAAAGAAACATTCGGTGTCGGTACTCTAACCGCCATACCATCTAATTTACCCTTAACTTCAGGAATAACCAGAGCAGTCGCTTTAGCGGCACCGGTTGTTGTCGGAATCATAGAAACCGCGGCCGCGCGTCCTCTTCTTAAATCTGAATGAGGTAAATCCAGAATTCTCTGATCGGCTGTATATGAATGAATAGTAGTCATAAGGCCGCTCTTAATACCGAAGTTATCATTTAAAACTTTTACTAAAGGAGCTACACAGTTTGTTGTACAAGACGCGTTTGAAATAATGTTGTGGCTTGCCGGATCGTATTGTTTCTCATTAACACCCATAACGATGGTGATATCTTCATTTTTAGCCGGAGCTGAAATAATTACTTTCTTAGCACCCGCCTGAATATGTTTTGAAGCGCCTTCTTTATCACGGAAAATACCTGTAGACTCAATTACGATATCCACTCCCATAGCTCCCCAGGGAATTTCAGATGGATCTCTATGGCTGACCACTTTAAGGGCCTTACCATCAACGATAATCTCATCTCCCTTGGCTTCTACCTTTTTATCCCATATACCCATAGTTGAATCATACTTCAAAAGGTGAGCTAATGTTTCAACCGGAACCGGCAGGTCATTGACAGCCACAAACTCAATGTTTGGGTTATCAAATCCAGCCTTAAAGGTGTTTCTTCCAATGCGCCCAAAACCGTTAATACCCACTTTAATGCTCATCATTTTCTCCTTAATTATTTGATGCTGTTTATATATATCTTTATTGTCTTTTAAGTTATATAAGAATTTAGACTCTCTGTCAAGCTAAATTTACTAAAAAAGCCTTCCGCGAGCTTCGGGCTTATACCCAACAATAGATAACCTCTTTTAAATCAAGAGGTTAGCACATCACCTTCCTTCATATCATAGCCGATGATGAACTGCTCTGAGTTAAGGACTTTTTTTCCTTCCAGCTGAAGCTTAAGAATTCTGAGATAGCCATTAGCGGCCTTAACCGTAATAGCCTTACCTTTTTCTAAAGATACAACTTCACCCGGCTTGCCGCCCTTCTCAACTCCTTCACCTGTCACCGGTTTGCTCTCGTATATTTTAAGAAGCCTGCCTTTATGCCCGCAAAAAGCGCCCGGCCAGCCGGAGACTCCTCTTATATGATTGTAAATGTCCCCCGCGTCTCTCATCCAGTCTATGCGCCCGTCCTCTTTCTTCAGCTTTGGAGCAAAAGTAGCCAGAGAGTTGTCTTGAGAAATAAGCTTTAACCTGTTATCCCGAATCATGTCCAGGGCTTCAATAACCATCCGGCCGCCAATATCTGAAAGCCTTTTGTCCAGCATTAAGCTGGTCTCCCCCTCATCAATTTTTACCTTTTGCCGGCATATTATATCACCGGCATCCATTTGTTCACTTATCTTAAAAATTGTCACTCCCGTTTCCGTTCTGCCGTCGATAATAGCCCTGTTTACCGGCGCCGCCCCTCTATATTCAGGCAAGAGAGAAGGATGTACGTTTATCGAAAGTAGACTTGGAATATTTATAATACTAACCGGCAGAAATGTCCCGTAAGCCGCCACCACAAACACGTCCGCCACCAGGCTTCTTAACAGCGGCCCGGCTTCATTTAAGTCTTCAAACTGATGCAAAACCACTTTGTTTTCAAGCGCCCACTCCTTAATCGGAGACTGGACAACACGCATACTACGACCTCCGTGCCGGTCAGGCTGTGTTACCACAGCTAATAGCTCATAGTCTGAGTTTTTTAGATAATCAGCTGTTTTAAGAGCAAACACCGAGGTACCAAAAAAAACCACTTTCATATCCACTCTCCAAGGGGGGAATTTTTACACTTTACGCTTTTCCCGTTCAGGATGAGTATATCAAGAATAAACCCTAAAGTCAAAAAATAAATCCGCCTCTTTTTTTCTTTTATTGACAAAGGGCGGGTGGTAATTTATAATATGGTCAGCCTAAGAAAAAGGGAGTTTTGGAATGAGTGAAAATGAAAAGGCACTGCCAAAAGAGATAGAACAATACGTAAAAAAGGGCGAGGAGGCTTTTAGAAGGCGTAATTACGATTACGCCGTTGAACTCTTCAGCCATGCTCTCTTGTTAGACGTAAAACTGGCTGATACTCGCCACTTCCTCCACCTGACCAAGATGAAAAAATTCCAGGAAAATCCTCCCTCCTTTCTTAGCGCCGGCGCGAACAAAGTAAAAGCGCAAACCTATATGCTAAACGCGAAAAAGTTAGAGCTGCGCGGCAAGATGAATGAAGCCCTCGAAGAGTACGAAAAAGCTCTAAGTTTTGACCCGCTAAACGCCAAAATATTCATTAAGCTGGGGGCAGTATTCTTAAATCTGGAAATGAAAGAAAGCGCCCTAAAAACCTATCAGGAAGGCTTGAGCCTGGATGAAAACAACCTTGAAGCGCTCAAAAAGTTAGGCATGCTGTATAAAGATAAGGAAGATTTTAATAAATCACAAAGTTACTACTTAAGAGCACACCAACTATCTTCTAATGACGCGGATGTTCAAAAAGGCTTAAAGGACCTGGCAGCTTTAAAAACGATAGAAAAAGACGGCTGGGCGGATCAGGATACCTTCAGAAGCAAAATTCAGGATAAAGATGAAGCAAGTAAACTCGAAAAAGAAGCAAGAATAGCTAAGAGCGATGAAGACATTGATTACCTTATTCAAAACCTCAAAGAAAAACTGAAAGGCGACCCTGAAAATACCTCTATGTTATTCAGATTGGCGGACTACTATAAAGTTAAAAAGTTTTTTGATGAAGCTAATGAACTATATACAAAAATTCTCTCTTTTAAACCTAATAATGAAGTAGCCTTAAGGAATATTGAAAGTCTTAAAATAAAAAAAATTGAAAAAGAGCTCTCACGCCTTAAGCAAAATCAAGCCGATGACCCTGAAAACCGGGCATTTAAGGAAAAAATTGACGAGCTGGAAAAATGTAAAAACGATATCCACTTTGAACGAATAAAAGAAAGCGTTGCAAAGCTACCCAATGATATGTCTCTTCGCTACAAATACGGGCTTTTACTTAAAGAAAAAGGTGTGTTTGATGAAGCCATCGGCCAGTTTCAGGAATCTGTAAAAGACCCCGGCCGCAGAAGTGCTTCGCTAAATATGCTGGGGCTGTGCTTCAAAGAAAAGAATATGCTTGATTTGGCCATTACCCAGTTTAAAAAGGCTCTTTCCCTGACTCCTGAGATTTCGGATAAAACCAAAGATATAATTTATAATCTGGGATGCGCCTATGAAACGATGGAGCAATTTTCTGAAGCTATAAATGAGTTTAAGAAAATCTACGAAGTCGACATAAACTATAAAGACGTATCTCAAAAAATCGAACAGGCCTATCGCAATAAAGAGAAACACTAAATGGCCTCCCGCGGCTGTTCTGCCGCCAGACCTCATCAAGCGTACTCCAAGCTGTCAATATCCACAGTTACAAAAATATCAGAACCCTTTTTAAAAAGTTTAAGGCCTTTGTTAATCACTTCGTAGATATCGGTTAATTTTTTCCCTTTTAAAATTATATTCTGCCTGTAACTTCCTCTTTGCTTTATAATATTAAGCGGATCAGCTTCAATCACACTCAGGTTTTTGTAATTCTTCACCTCCTGCAGGATAATCTTATTTAATTCTTTAATTTTCCTGATAAGTTTCTCTTCATCTTTGCCGCGTAGGTTTATACAATTAAAGTGATAAAAAGGAGGAAGTTCCAGCTCCTCTCTTTCTCTTAACTCTCGCTCGTAAAATCCCGCGCGGTCCATTTTAACGGCGTCCCTTATAACAAAATGAGTCGGCAAAAAAGTCTGAACAACTATCTCAATTTCTTTCATAGAAGCAGCCCGATTTATTATCATAAAAAGAAGTCTGAATAGCTTTTCCTGCCCCCTGAAATCAGTTGTCTGCATAAAAGTATCAGCCGATATTATTCCTATCAGGCCGGTATTTTTGAAATCAACCCCTCTTGATAAAATCCTGGTTCCGATAAGAATATCAATATCCCCTTTATTGTAGCTGGATAAAATTTTCTGCCTCCGGCCTTTTGGGCGGGCGGTATCAACATCAAGGCGCTCTACTCTGCTCGCCGGATATAGACGTCTTAAAACGCTCTCAAACTTCTCCGTGCCAAAGCCTGAATATTTAATGTAAGAACCTTTGCACTCCGGACATAGCTTTGGAGGCTCCGCCTTATAACCGCAATAATGGCAGAGAAGTTTTTTCTTGTCGTAATGATAAATCAAGTTCATCCGGCACTTGGGACAAGCGGCGCTATAACCGCACTTACTACATCTGACAAAGGTTGAAAAACCCCGGCGATTATATAAAAGAACAACACTCTTTTTATTTTTTAACGACTTCTCAATCTTTTCTCTCAGAGTAAATGAGAGAAGGTTCTTTTTCCGGTAGATATCCTCTTCATCTCTTAAGTTTACGATAACCGCCCTCTTTGAAGAAACAGGCGCTTTTTCTTTTTCTCCGATAAAAATATATTTTTTCTTCGCGGCGTAGTAATACGACTCTACGGAAGGCGTCAGGCTGGATAGAACAATGGGGCAACATTCAACCTCCGCCCTTATTAAGGCGGCTTTTTGAGCGTTGAATTTGGGCGCGTCAGGCTTTTTAAAAAGCCCTGACTCTTCTTCATCAACGATTATCAGGCCTAAATTGTTTAGCGGAGCAAATATGGCCGAGCGCGTACCGATAACAAGGCGCGCCTTTTGCTCTTTTAATAAGCGCAGATTATAATCTTTTTCCCTTTGCGTAAGCCGGCTATGGAGCATCACCGTCTCTTCGGGGCAAATTAGCTCCAGTCTTTTAAGCATACTGTCTGCCGCCATAATCTCCGGCACCAAAAGCATAATGCTTTTCTTCAACCTTAAAATTTCGCGAATTAACCGAAGATAAAAATCTATCTTTTCTTTCGGGTTTGACGGCTGGTAAAGGAAGGCTTCAAATTCTCCCCCGGATATTTTGCCTATTATATCTTCGCGTTCTTTTTTATGCGTGTCTTTTAAATCCGTGGTCTTAAGTTTTTTATGAAGACCGGCCTGCCTATGAAACGGTTCATCCGGTTTTAATTTAATTTTTTTGCCGCTGTAACATACGCCTCGAGCCGCCTCCAGCACCTCTCCCCAGCCGCAAAGATAATAGCGGGCAACTTCTCTGGTGACAGTAAGCAGTCTGGAGTTAAAAGGATGATCCTCGTCAATAATCTTTTCAATTTTTCTTAAATTTTTTATCCGGCTCTCTTTCTTTAAACCCACTACATAACCGGCCAAGCGGACACCGGCGAAAATAATCTCAACTCTATGGCCTATTTTTAAGAGATTAAGAAACTCCGCGGGAACTTCATAATCAAAGACTTTTCTTAATGGCCTGTTAACTACAACTTGAGCTATCATTGTTTTTAAGGCCGAGTTCGTTCATTATCTTTTTCATATCTTCCCAGACCGGCTTTTTACCTTCAGAGTTACGAAGCAGATAAGCTGGATGATAGGTGGGCATAAATTTGATATTATGGTAATCGTAGAATTTGCCTCTGAGCCTTGAGATTGGAGTATCCACCTTCAGTAATACCTGAGCGGCAAAAGTTCCCAGAGCACAGATTACTTTTGGTTCAATGATTTCAATTTGGCGTAACAGATATCCCCGGCAGGCGTCAATCTCCTCCTCTTTGGGATTTCTGTTAGCGGGAGGCCTGTCCTTTAAGATGTTGGCAATAAAAACCTTTTCTCTGGTAAGCCCCATAGCATTTATAATTTTAGTGAGAAGCTTTCCCGCGCGGCCGACAAAGGGCCGGCCCGCCAAATCCTCGTCCCTACCGGGAGCCTCTCCGACAAAGAGTAAGTCAGCATCCGGATCACCTTCACCAAAAACCACGTTATTCCTGGTTTTAGAAAGGGCGCACTTCCGGCACTTCAAGACCTCGCCCCTCAACTCCTCAAGCCGCCGTACCTTAAGAGCTCTTGAATCATTATCCATAAGATAATACTCATCTATACCCAGATTAACATCAGTCTCAATCAATAGCTTTATCTTATTTATAGTCCCGCTCAATTCTTCCCGCAAGATTAACCAACTCCTCTGCCGCTTTTGGCCGGGCTGCCCGGCCGGCGTTTTCTTTCATCTTTTCCAGGATATCCGGCTCTTCAATTACGTTTTTTAAAAAGCTGAGAGCTTCCTCCTTATTGGAGGTGTTTTTTAAAACCTTTAGCTCCTGCATAAGCCTGGCATTTGACTCTTCCTGCCCCGGTATAGGCCTGATAGCCAGTATAGGAACTCCTTTAACCAAGGCTTCACTCACAGTTATGCCGCCGGCTTTGCTAACAAGTATGTCGCTTGCCTCCATCAGCTCATCTATATTGTCAACGTACTTAAATATTTTGGCATCAGTCTTGAGCGCGGCCGAAAGAAGCTTAAGCTTCTTATAAAGCCCTTCGTTATAGCCGCAGACAAAGATTAACTCCACCTTTTCACTAAAAGGTGAAAGCTCTTTCAAAAGATATTCGTAGGGCCCTACACCAAAACCGCCTCCCATAATCAGCATGGTTATTTTTTTCGGCCGCAGGTTAAGCTTATCTTTTATCCGGGCGCTATCCTTCTTAAGCAGAAACTTCCCTCCGACAGGAATACCCAGAACCTTTATCTTTTCATCGGCTATCCCATCCCTTAAAAGCTCTTCCCGGGCTTTAGATGAAGCTACAACAAAATAGTCATTTTCGGCCGTCAGCCAGAATGAGTGCACCAGGTAATCGGTTACAACGGTAATCAGTTTACTATTAATAGCTTTAACTCTTTTTAAAATCCCTGCTATAGCCGATGAGTAAAAATGGGTAGATATAATAACATCAAATTTTTCCTTTTTTAGATACTCCTGAAAACGCGGGCTGTTCAGCCTCTCAAGCAGGAGTTTTAGCGGTATTATTATTTTGTAAAACTTTCTGTTATTGGTAATTTTAAAGATAAGCCCCCAGACAGAGGGAATATACTTTATGGTAAAAAGATAAAGAGCCGGATAGGCGCGCTTTACTACCGAATTAGTGTAGTCCAGTATATCGGCTAATTTAACTTCACAACCGGCTTTATCCTTGCTAAAGGCTTCATAGGCCGCCTCAGCCGCTTTCTTGTGGCCAACCCCGGCAGAAGCATAGACAATTAAAATTTTCATTTCTTTTCCTTACGCAGTATCCAGTCAACCGACTCTTTCAGGTTTTCTTTTATGTAGTCCGGTTTAATTTTCCAGCAGGCAACGTCCTCTTTTTTTGTCTTACCTGATAAAACCAAAATCGTCTTACAGCCTATCGCCCTGCCGGCCGCAATATCGCTTATCTTATCCCCGATAAAGTAACACTTCATAAATTCAACATCGCGCCCTTTAACCGCTTTTTTAAACATACCCGTTGCCGGCTTACGGCATAAGCAGTTATCTTCGTCCTCGTGGATACAATATTGAGCTGAATTTATTTTTCCACCTACCTTCTCGATCTCGCGCATCATTTTATTATTAACTTTTTCGAGATCCTCTACCGAATAGATGCCCTTGGCTATGCCTGCCTGATTAGAAATAATATTTATCTCATATCCGCTCGTGTTAAGCTTTAATATGGCTTCAAGAGAGCCGGGAATAAATTCAAACTCTTCACAGCTTGCCACGTAACCCTGGGTATCTTTATTTATTACACCGTCCCTGTCTAAAAAAATAAGTTTCATAGCTATATTATCCGGAATAAATTATTTTTTTGGTTGTAGTATGTAAAGATTATTGATAGAAATATCATTAAAAGCGGGCATCTCCAAAGCTATCTTCCGTGCTATTTGATTAATTTTCGCTTTAAATCGCGGTTCTTTTGGCATGACTAATAATGGATGAACTATTCGGGAAATGAAATAATAAGATCCAAAAGATTGAATATCAATTACTTTAAAGTGTCGTTTAATGAATCTGTTAAATAATTTTTTATCAAATAAAACATTGTGCCAATGTTTTTTTATTTCGTGTAAACCAATTTTTTTTCTGGCTTTATTCAAGCATGCTAAGCCCTGCGTTGTACCTTCTATCATTAAAAGAAATCCTTTTGGTTTAATGACCTTCTTTAACTGCAGTAAAGCTTTTTTTTGGTTTTGCCAACTTTGGACATTAATTAGACACCTTTCGCTTATCGCGGCATCAAAACTATTTTTTTCAAATTCAAGATTTAATATATCCATTTGGCGAAATTTTATGTTCTTTAACTTCTTTTTTAGAGAATTCATTACTTGATTTGACTGATTAATCATCTCTTCTGAAAAATCAATACCGATTATACTCTTTACTTTTTCCGCGCATATAGCAGTCGTAAATCCGTTACCGCAGCCAACATCAAGCACTTCATCGGTCTTTTTTAATTGTCTTACAATCGAATTAATTTCTAATTCCCGCAAGCAAACATCGCCCATTGTAGCCGCGGGGTCCTGCTTTAATTGCTTAGCTTTTTTGTCCCAATAATCAGATATTTTCTTCATATTTATTATTATCCTCCTTACACAAATTGTTTCGCGTTTTTTCTAAACCATTTAATTGTCCGCGCCAGGCCATCCTCTAAGTCAACCTTAGGTTTAAAGCCCAGTAGCTTTATTGCCTTATCTATTTTAGGCACTCTTAAATAAACATCTACTTCTTTTTGCGGAAGATGTATAGTTTTCGATTTTGAACGCGCTAAGCTTATGATTTTTTTAGCTAAATTCAAAATAGTAATTTGAGATTGAGCGTTAGCTATATTAAATACCTGGTTTTTAGATGTCTTTTTTGTTAGGCACAAAAAAACACCTTCTAATAAATCATCTATATATGTCCATGTCCGTATTTGGCCGCCATCACCGATAATTTTTATATTTTCATCGCGCAAAGCCTTTTTAATAAATACCTGGACAGCCCCCTCACCAACCTGCTGCGGGCCGTAAACATTAAAGGGCCTTATAATGGAATAGGGCATTTTATACTTTTTGGCGTAGGCCGCTATCATATGTTCACTAAAGAATTTTCCTGTAGCATATACCCATCTTGGTTCACCTACTTTGCCCAAAACGGCATCATCGTCCTCTGTGACCTGATACGCTTTTGATCCAAATACTTCACTCGTTGAAAAATATAGAAATCTTTTTAAACATTTCAATCTTTTTGCCGCTTCAAGCATATAATATGTTCCGATAGCATTTATTTCAATTGTTTTAACCGGATCTTTTACAACAGAGTCTATGCCGGCAATAGCGGCCAGGTGTATAATATAATCAGCTTTAGGCAATGATTTTTTCAATAATTCCAGATCTAAAATATCACCGTTGATAATTTCAACATTTTTATGTGAAAAAATGCTGGATTTGGATAGAGCATCTCTATGGAAATTATCATATATAATAATCTTGTTATTACTGGCCAGTCGTTGAGTCAAGTGTGTGCCTATAAAACCGGCGCCTCCACTAATAAATATTATTTTATTTTTTACTGTCATTTGGCTGCCTTTCTGTAAAAATTAGCTATTTCTGTTACAACTCTTTCTTGTTCGCTTTTAGTCAATTCAGGATACATAGGTAAAGATAAAATATCCCTTGAAACCTTTTCACTTACAGGCATGCTGCCTTTTTTGTAATCTAAATATTTATAAACTTTTTGCAAATGCAGCGGAATGGGGTAATATATCGCGCTTGAAATACTTTTCGTTTTAAGATAAACGCTCAATTTATTTCTCAAGGAAGCTCGGATTGTATATAGGCAATAAACATGCTTATTTTCTTCAGGTTTAAAAGGAATTATACATTTATCAGTCAAATCTTTAAAAAGTAAGTTATAATACTGAGCATTTTTCTCTCGAGCATCGTTCCAATCACCTAAATATCGCAGCTTTACCCTTAATACAGCCGCCTGAATTTCGTCCAAACGGCTATTATATCCATTGATAAGATGGTAGTATTTCTTTTTGCATCCGTGCGATCTGAGATTACGAAGTGTATTATAAATCTTTCTATTGTTAGTTATTATCATGCCTCCATCTCCATAACCGCCTAAATTTTTGCTTGGAAAAAAGCTAAAGGTTCCGGTGTCCCCAAAAGAGCCGGCTTTTTTTCCTTTATATTCAGCTCCCATTGATTGAGCGGTGTCTTCTATAACTCTTAAATTATATTTTCTTGCTAATTTCATTATTGGGGCCATATCGCAGGTTTGTCCATATAAATGAACCGGTATTATGGCTTTTGTTTTTTTATTTATTTTTTTTTCAACTTTACGCGGGTCAATATTGTATGTTTTTTCGTCAATATCTACAAAAACGGGTCTTGCGCCAACTTTGCAAATTGATTCGGTTGTTGCCACAAAAGTATAGGGTGTCGTTATAACTTCATCTCCCCTGCCTATATTCAATGCTGCTAATGACAGTTCTAAAGCGTCTGTTCCGGAAGCGACACCAACCGCGTGTTTCGCGCCGCAATAGCGCGCTATTTCTTCCTCCAACTTACATACATTATCACCTAAAATAAATCTACCCTTATTAAACACTTCATCAATTGAGCCTTTAATTTCTTTTTTTATACTCAAATATTGTTTTTGTAAATCAAGCAATGGTATAGATTTCACTTTGTCTCCTCGCATTTAATTCTATTTTTAAGAACAAAACTCTTTTCGCATATTTTACAGTGCGCGATATTTTTTTTAAAATGTAATTTTTCACCGCACCGGCACATCCATCCTTTTATTCCGGCGGGAGATCCAAAGACTAAAGCATAATCCGGCACATCTTTAGTAACTACGCTGCCGGCTCCGACAAAAGCATATTTCCCTATGGTATTACCGCAAATAATGGTAGCATTAGCTCCTATAGACGCGCCCTCCTTAACTAAAGTTTTCATATAGGAGTCGGATGTATTTCTAGGATACGCGGAACGCGGATTGATAATATTCGTAAAGACCATTGAGGGCCCGCAAAAAACATCATTTTCCAAAATTACGCCATCATATACGGAAACATTATTTTGTATTTTAACATTGTCTCCGACTACAACGCTTCCATGAATAACTACATTTTGGCCAATTTTACACTTTTTTCCTATATGAGCTCCTTTAAAAATATGCGAGCAATGCCATATTTGCGTTTCCACCCCAATATTGACTCCCGCGTCTATAAAGGCTGATGGGTGGGCATAATATTTTTTCTTCATTTTTCAATCTCCATTACAATCTAACGGGAACACCATTCTTCTTCAAAGACTTCCTGGCAGCCTCTAAGACACGAACTACCCTTAATCCATCATATCCATCGCTAAGCGGTTTCTTATTTTTTATAATGCAGTCTAAAAAATGCTGACATTCTAACTTAAGAGGCTCTTTTAACGTAAAACTGGGAATTAATATGTCACCATTTCTTAATGTAATAGACTCCTCGTACGATACATACTTGCCTTTTGGATCCGCGCCTTTATCATAAATTTTTATTTTTTCAGTTGCTTCCATGTCATCAAATACCACCATTTTTTTATTGCCGACAACCGTTATCTTTCTAATTTTATGCGGGTCAAGCCAACTTAGATGAATGTTAGCCATTTTTTTATCCTTAAACTGTAAATTTAAAAAAACCACATCTTCCAAATCTTTTTGTAAATAATACTCTCCGCGGGCGGCAACCGAGACCGGTTCTTCATTAAGCAAATACAAAATAACAGAAATATCGTGCGGCGCCAAACTCCAAAGCGCGTTTTCATCATCCCTAATTTTACCCAAATTCACTCTTTGTGAATATATATAATAAATGTCTCCGAGCTTGCCGGATTTAATGAAGTCTTTGAGGTAATTTACCGCGGGATGATATTCTAACAAGTGCCCAACCATAATTTTTTTGTTTTTCTCTTTTGCAATTTTATTTAGTTCATTTACATCTTTTACATGTAAACATAAAGGTTTTTCTACAAACACGTGCTTACCGCTTAAAAGACATTTCTTCGCCATCTTAAAATGCGTTGACGCTGAAGTTGCCACAATAATCGCGTCTATTTCCGGATCGCGTAAAACATCGTTCACGTTTTTTGTGACTGAAACTTTTGGAAAAGATTTTTTTATTTTCTCAAGTTTCTTTTCATCTAAATCACAGCAAGCTATTAAGTTAGAGTTCGAAAGCTCCGCGAAATTTCTAACTAAATTCTTACCCCAATTACCTACTCCTATAACCGCGGTATTAACTATTTTTTTTACGCTCATTTTTTCTCCCCGTTATATATCGCTAATTTTTCTTCCGGGCGACCGCCCAGATATCCGGCCCCCAGAATCTTTTACATATTATCGAAATTATATTACTGGAACCATCCTCACACCAGAGTTTATAATCAAAACCGGCGCAGCGCAGATGCCTCTTTAGCGAAGCCGGCGACTGCTCGTTTATGTGCATATCAAGGCTGTAGCTGTAATAATCACGCGCGTAATACATATCCAGAAAATTAAGGACTTTCCTGAAAAAACCCGCGCCTTCGGGGGCTTTGTACGGCTTTTTACCTCTCAGCCTTTTTATAACCGTTGACGGTATAGTCAAAAAACGCTTTATGGGATACTCAAACCTTATCCAGTTAACATTGGGCGCCGTATGGATTATCAGCCTGCCTTTATCACTCAGGCGCTTTTTGAGTTCTAAAAAAAGCCCGGATAACTGTTCATCGGTTAGATGTTCAACGATATCGGTCAGAAAACAGCAGTCAAACTGCTCATCAAGCCCTAAATTTGATACATTACTACATAAAAGAAGCGCCCTTTTTCGCGTCTCCGGCGGCAAAAGCCCGATAGCCTTTTCGGCAATAGCCAAAGCATCTTTGCTGTAATCCACTCCAACGGCGCGCGAAGCTCCCCTGAGTATGGAAAAATATATCAACTCACCTCTGCCGCAGCCGACATCAAGTACCCTTTCGCCTTCCTTTAACCCTGCCCTGCGAAAGACCTCGTCAAAGCGGTTGCCCGTTTCACCGGCCCTGAGCGACTCTAAATACTTCTCCACCTTACCATCAAAGGCCTTTACGTAATAGCCGCGTTGATATATGCCGCTGTCAACCTCTTTTTTTATCTTCATTGGCCCCGGCGTCCGGCACTTTTTCCGCGGCCGCTTCTATTTTTAATTGCCTGTATTTAGCATAACTTAAAAACTGATAAAGCCCCGCGAAAACGGCCGTCACTAAGCCGATAAACCCATCACGAAAACCTTTCTTCAAAACATAAGCCCTGAAAAATCTATCTACGGTTTTACGTAGGGCCCTGAATAGAGACATTTTCCTTTTATCATCAGCCCACTTTTCAGCTTCCTTTGTTGTCTGATAATTCAGGCTTCCTAAAAAGTGCGCTATATCAGGGTAACCTTTGTGAATAATATCACGTTTTAAATGTCCGCATTCCCCATCTAAAAATATCTTCGGGTGCACGCCGGCATCTTCATATTTAAACTTACTTTTCATAAAAAGCCGCACCTTGGCCGCCGGATACCAGCCGCCGTATTTAACCCAGTAATTACCGATATAATTCCTTAAGGGAACACTGTAAGCGGCATATTTATCATCTTTAGCAAGTTCCCCGCTTATTTCTCGTTTAAGCTCCTCTGTAACCGTCTCATCGGCATCCAGGCTCAATACCCACTCGTTCCGCGCAAGATTGTACGCGTAATTACGGTGGGTTCCTTCAACTTCCATTTTTTTAACAACTACCTTATCAGCTATTCCCGCGGCAATAATGGCCGTTTTATCAGTGCTTTCATCATCAATGACTATAAGCTCATCCGCCCATTCTTTAACTGATTTTAGGCATTCACCGATATTATCTTCTTCGTTCTTAGCCGCAATCACAACCGATAAAGGAATTTTTTTATCCTGACTCATTTCAGCGCCTCTTCCGCCTGCCTAAAAGCAACAACCTTTGCTTTATGTATAAACTTAAAAAATTCAAGCACATTCTTAAGCCGCCGGGAGCGGATTATTAAGATGTCATACTTTTTTTTGACGCGCTTTAGTATCTTAAAAAAAACAAGCACGTAAAACATCCATGCCGGATAGGAGAGAAATTTTATGTTTGAATGCCTTAACTCTCCCGCGGCATGCTTATTTCTTGCTATTATAACCCAGTTGGCCTTATTTGCAACAATTAAAAACAACTCATTTTCTCTCTTGTTCAACCCTTCTTTAGACTCAACAAAGACTCTTTTTGGCCTGCCCCAGCGCTCTTCGAAAATCTTTCTATTTCTATTAAAGAGATCGTTTCTTTTCTTTAGCCTGAGAAAACTAACGTTTTCCTGGTGATAAACGTAACTGCCGCAAGCCTTGGCAATGATAAAACCGGCATCCTTGGCCCTGCGTGAATAATCTGTATCCTCAAAGTAGCCCTGTCCATAACGTTCATCAAGTAAGCCTATTTTATCAATAACCTCCCTTTTTATAAACATACAAAAACCGCTGGCCTGAGCCATTTCAACATATTCACCCTGATATTTTTTCACTTCACCGGCATATTTATCTATGTCCTTTAAGGGCACCTTTTGGCCTAAGGTTGTACTCGACGGATTAAGTATACCTAATCTCGGATTGCTTTCAGCCACACTCATAAGCTCCCGCAGCCAACCCCTGGTTACAACCGTATCATTATTTAATAAACAGGTAAATTTAGCTGTAGATTTCGTCAGGCCCTGATTAGCGGCCTTTAGAAAACCCAGATTAGTCTTATTTTTTAATAAAACTACTTTATCGCCGGCGGCATTCGTAAAATCTTCCAGATACTTGCTTGTTTCATCATTGCTGGCATTATCAATTAAAATAAGGTGGCAGCCCGCCTCTGTCTTATTGACAACGCTTTCAAGGCACCTGCGCGTAATTTTAGCCTGATTCCAGACGACAATAATTATATCGCAACTCATAGTTTAAGGCCCGCAAGCCGCCCTTCTGCGCTTCCTTTTATGATTGAAAACATCTTCTCTAAACGGTTTTTATATGTGTGCTTATTCACAGCCAACTCGTAGCCCTCTTGGGCAATACGCTTACGCTCATCCGCGTGCAATAAAAAATACTCTATCTTTGAGGCTAATTCCTCTTTATCTTTATAAGTCACCAGATGCTTACCCTCAATAAAGAGTTCGTTAAAACCGTTGTTTTCAACATGGCTGGTTATTAACATAGCCCCACAGCTTAAAATTTCAAAAATACGCATATTAATATCATTATTCAATGAAAAATTTATTCCAATTTTTGATGCTGAATATATGCGGCTCATTTCATTATAAGGCGCGTTACCTATAAAGCTATCCTTAATTTTACTCTTAATATAAAGCAGTGTCTCCTGCCTTAAACTGCCTTCTCCCCCGCAAGAACCAACAAAGCCAACATCATAGACTTTGGGAATATCCTGTTTTTTATGAATTTCCGGATTACAGGCCAGAGGTATCCAATAGACGGAACGCCTTAAAACCTTCGCGAGGCTTTTCGCGCCTTCTTTTTGAGCGGCAAAAAGAAAGTCGCAATGCTTCATTTGGCGGCAAATCTTTTTAAACGGTTTCTTGAGGTGGGTATCGATTGCTAAAAAGGCTAAAGGCCTAAAGCTTTTATCCAAATCAAACTTATAATCACCGTGGTCTATCCTTAAAAATAAATCGTATTTCTTGTTAATTAGTTTCTTGGAACCTTCAACCGGATAATGGTCAAAATCTACCTGAGATTCTTTTAAGGCCTTCTCAAAATATATACCGGTCGTATCCGGCCGATCCTTGTTAAAAACTAAAGCAATCTTCATACAGGCGCCCTTTATATTACAAATCTAAGTCAAGTAGTCTGACGCTCACCGGCCCGGCCTTGGTGTTAATATCAATACTCACAGGTATTCTTTTCTCATCAGCCGTAACCCACATATTGCCGCTAATTTCATGCTTTGAAGTCGCCTTAACTCTCTTTAAATGCATATATATCTTATAAGTTTCTATTTTACCAAAAGGAGAATCTAATATTTCAGTACCTTCATACTTAACATAGAGTGTCCTGTCTCTTTTTCTGCTTTTAACATTAAGGCTGTAACCGCCTTTAAGAAGCTCAAAATCAATTAATCTGATAACATAAAAGCTGCCCAGGGGATCAACTGTATCAGGCAATATCCTAAATTGCTCACCATCAACCTTCAGATAGTGCTTATCCTGATTATAGACAACGACTTTATCGTTCTGCCTATGGCCTGTTGCCTGCGAATGTTCCTGGAAATATAATGAATTCAGCTTTTTTTTATCAAGTATTGATTTAACCCAGCCTTCAATTTCAAAAAATACCGATATAAAATCAGATGTCCTGGCATTACCGCTTAAAAAACAAACCTCTTTCCCTTCATAATCACCAATATCATCAACCCTTAAGATAGCCTTACCCGAAGGAAGCCCCATATATCTAAGAGTATAAACAAGTTTCTCGGGCGCTTGTATTCCAGTTGTTGAGTTAACCTTTAATTCAGAGATGACATGTTTTTTATACTGACGAACGGCAAGCTGCCAGCCGAAAAGTTGATAAAAAGCATAACCAGAAATAAACACAATTAAAAAAATTATGAACAACCTTGATATTAATTTTTTCATTTTTTAATCCTGTACACTTTTGTGTCCCCGAAATCTTTTTCTTCAATTAAGCTATAAGATTCGGGTGATTTTAACAACATGGCTTTTACATTTTCCCTTTCCGATTGCTGAGAATACTTGGAAAAGTGAATCACCACATATGAAACATCCAATTTATTAAGAATATTTTTAGTTTGAGGATTTAAAATATCCCTTATCTTTTCATTAGTTGAATAAGCTTCAGTGCCCTTTGGGGCACCATTAACTAATTTCTTCTGATGCACCCTTTGGTTAAATAAGTAAATTACTGTGTCATCTTCCTCTATCGGGTATTCAACTATTAAGGTTTCAGCCGGCTGCTCCTTAAGCCAAAAATATACTTCTTCAGTAGGCGCGGTGTTAGCTATTTTATTAGGCGGAATATACAAAAACTCAAATAAAATTATTACCGAAAACATAATGACTAAAACTTTTTTTAATTTAGCTATTCGGTCAATTTCTAATAAAAACCTAATACCAAAAGCTGTTAAAACTGATAAAGCCAGCATTAAAACTATTCCGAAGCGCCCTATTGATCTAAAAAAAGGTACGATGTTATAAATAAAACTTGAAGGCAAATGTATTTCCATTCCAAAAAGATTATAGACCGGATACAAAGAAAACGAAAAAGCAACTACAGCTAAAGCAATAAAGAACTTGATCGAAAAATCCATTTCCTCAGACTTCTTCGCGTCGGCAATCTCAGCTTTTTTAGAATTTCTCCAAAGCCGATGCGTATAGATAGACATGATAATTACAAAAAAACCTAAAAAAAGATTATATTCCTGATAATTTTCTCCGTAAAATAGTGAGCCCTCAAAGCTAGACGTAAATGCTCCAAATAAGGGATGATTCGGTGAAGGCAAAAGATAGTTCAAAACTGTTGCTGAGGGTTCTTTTAACTCTTTTATATTTCTCTCGTAACTTTTTAAAATAGACAGTTTTCCATCATTGGATAAATACGAATTAAGTATGGGAAATATATAAGGGAAACAAACAACACAGGCGGTAAAAACTGTAACGCATAATAAACTAATGTTTTTTATTATGCCTACCTGCGGCGTAAAATTTATCTCATGGAGCTTTTTAATCTTCCTGAAAAACTTCCTTGCCAACATGAATATAAAAAACGTGGCCGCCGCTACCAACATAAAATATCCGTAATAAGTATCGGATAGTAATGTCAAAGCAAAAAATAAACCGCATAATACGGCATTAGAATAAGTTCTTTCTTTGTGAAGCTTAAAAAGAAATAATATAAAGAGCGGCATCCATTGAATATTAGCTAAAGTTATATGGCTGGCGTGGGCAAAGTGATAAGGGCAAAAAGCATAGGCGAGGCCGGCTACAAACGACGCCCACTTGTTTCTTGTGAGATAAACAGCCAATAAGTACATGGCCAAGCCGGCTATTGGAAAAGTAACCAGCATTATAAAATTGTAAGCAAAGATTTCATTCTGCATGAGAGTCAGAAGTAAAAGCGGGTAATTAGCAAATTGCAGGCCTATATTCTTTGCGATATCCCTTGATAAATCAATGCCGTAAGGACAGGCTACAATAGAGACAAACTGACAATCCAAATCATGCTGCCAGGCGTATTTTACCCACCAGGCGTACCACAGCGTCTCCATTAAATCCCCCTGATAATCATAGATAGAAGTATGCATATTTAGAATTAATGGGAATGTAAATATAGAAGCAAGGATAAAAAATAATATAAATATAACAGCTTCAAATTTAAACTTATTAAATAAATTCACGCTTACTTCTTCCTTTTGATGAACGTAATGACTCCAATAACTATAAGCATTACAAGAGTCATAAATATTATCTTAACCATTCTACCGGAAGATGTACTAAAATCAGTATCATTTTCCTGATCTTTTTCTTCCTCTTTAGATTCCTTTTCTAAAAAAGCTATTTTTTTGCTAAGAAGCGCTTCTTCCCATATTTTTTCAAAGCCGGTTCCTTTAAAATCAAGGATAACATTTTTCTCCTCAATTCTAACATCACTAATCCAATTAATATCTTGTTTTATAAATGAGCGGCTAATTACTTCTTGAAAGAAATAAGCATCGTCTTCAATATCTATAATGTTCTTTTCATATCTGGGTGTAAAAATTATTTCGCCATTAATCGCGTCACCGGTAGCTATGTTTAATGAGAAAAATATTGATGAAATAGACGCGGAAGACAGTAGTACTCTTATGCCCTCATTTTCCTCCCATCTCTTTAAATTTTTAGAAAAAAGGCCTGATCTATTATTCGCGTATAAATAGACATCGCTTTTAAATGTTTTTACAAATGGAAGAATTTTTTTTGTATCAAATTTCTTTATGCTGCCCTTGAAACAATCTATAGATTTGTAGAGCTTATCCGGACTCATGGCGATTATGAAATAATTATCAATTTTTACGTAAGCCGCTAAATCTTTTTGACCGTGATATGGTTCAAGCTTTTTATCACGATAGACAATACTAAAACCCTTATACTTTACTTCTTTGAGAGGTTTTCTTTTTTTAATAAGTGTTTCAATGGCTTCAGCGACAACTTTATCACTTTCTTCAATTTTAATTATAATTACAAAATCAGGATATACAGGATCACCTTTTTTATCAAATGCTTCCTGAGGTAAATAAACCGCTCCAACAATGGTAGTGGATGGTAATTCACTGTACAATTTAGTAATGGCATCGTTCTTAACGGTTGTTTCTCTTATATCAAACCTGTCTCGCCATAAGTTAGTTACATAACTTAAACCTTCATCATCAGCGTCATTTCTAACAGATAATATTACATCGGCATCCCGCGCGATAAAACTAAACTCATCCGTTGCCGCGAAAACACAATTTGAAGTTACGTACAAAAATCCTAAAAATTGTAGACAAATAAGAAAAATGTAATTTAATATTCTCAATCTTGGCACAGCTTACCCTCCTTAATTTTTTGATACATTGAATTTAGCCAATATAGCATTTTTATCAACTTCCATCCGGTTTTCTATTTTATAACCATTAGCATCCGCTACTCTTTTAAAAAATTGCATAAGAAATCTAATATCGCGCTTAACCTTTGACACATTACAATTATCCGCGACTTTAAATGAAATACAGCCTTTATGTACTGACTTTTCGTTATCATAATTCAAATATAATTTAACTCGCGAAATATCTGATATAGTAGGAAATAAATCATATGAAGCGTCATCTTTAATTTTATCTACATAATGATTCAGCATTCCTATATCATCTGTCACTTGAGCGTGAATAGTATAACAAGGCCTAACTTCTATTTTAGCGGCTTTTAAAGATAAGTCATCTATAGCAGCTTCAAATCCTTCAATATCATTAGAAAAAACTAATAAATCCTTGAAAGACGCTAAAGACCTTTTTTCTGTGGATGAATTCGCGGGTTTTATTAACTGCCACCCGTTTTTGCATTGCATTCTATAATTCTTTTTAAAGTATGGGGTCTTTTTCCATCCAAGGATATAAATTTGGCAAGCACGCTGTACTTTTGAAGATTGTATAGCAATCGTATATACGAAATCCTTGCCATTATCCACGGGGTCAAGGTAAAAATTAATTCTCAATGGCAACAATCTTCCGCTAACAAATTTAATAATCCGGCGGCGCCACCAGGCATTCACTATATATTCGTTTTTAAATTTAAGATTAACAACCTCATCAATTAGACTCGCATCCTTCGCGGCAATATCGCAGCCCATAAATAACCAGTGTTTGCTAAAATCAATCCGGGCATCATAATTATCCAACGGTAAATTAATCCATATCAAAATAGAAAAAACAATTATAGCTGTCGAAATTAACGACGCTAGAATAATTCTTGTTATTAATCTCTTCAATTCTTATCCTCCACAAGATATTCTTTACTCCTAAAAAATTTAATAACCTTAAGCGCCACACCCGCTATCAGTACAAAAAAACCATAATCACAAAACATTTCCGCGATTACACGATTATCAAACATCAGTAATATCGCGCAAGTTATCATAGTTAAAATGTAGATTACTATGAAAATATTACCAATCGCGTCATATTTATTTTTTAAGAAACTGCGAAACTGATGATAACGCGAAACAAGCATATCTTTTTTTCCATAATGAATAATCTGATAAATTTTACCTATTGACGTAAGGAATACAAAAGCTAAAATAAAATCAATTTTATAATAAAAGAAAGTATAAGAAGAAATAATTTTTGAAATTACAAACAAGATGGAGAAATAAATTATCGCGGGTAAGTATGAATATAAATCCATGTAAGCAATGAAAAGATACCCCTTTTTAGTAAATAACCAGAAAAAGCCGGAATAAATTAACCAGGCGCATAAAAAACTTAAGGCAGTATAAAAACACCTGTTCCAATTAACAGAGATATCCCCCCTTTTATTAAACCACTTGGTTGATTCCCATACTACATAAGCTCGCATAAATATCAGCTTTTTGTTTTTATAATTCGAAATAGTCAAATCAGCAAAATCAGGTTCAGAGGCTTTCGATTTTATAAGATGGACTTTATTTAACCCTATATCTATTAAAGAGCTATTTACCGTTATATATCCATACTCCCAATTTTTATTTCTACCTCCCTTTAAAATACCCACCATTTTCTGCTTACAATACACTTGTATTACTTGATCCGGGTCGCTTGTCCTATATTTAAACTCGAAGCAAACACCATTTTTGCTTGGAACATCAACTATAAGTAAAGCTCGCTCACCCTTCATTGAGGAGTAATAATCATTGCCAACTTTTCTTGATTGCCAGCCCTTAAGCAGCAAAAAACTATCTTGCTTATTACCTCCAACGGAAAAAAAAGAATACTTTATACTAAAAGGGTCTATATTTGAATCTACTATGGTTTGATAATAAAATGAAAGTAAAAAACCTACTAATAAGGCGCCTATGATATAAATAGTAATTTTAGTCATTTTCCCCATCAAAATCGTTTCCTTTTATTATTCAAACCACTAAAAATTATTACAACTATTGGAATCAAACAAATTAGTACAATGGAGCCACTTATTATAAGTCCCGCGTAAAATTGACCTTGAATTTCATATTTTAACATAACGCATTTTGTTTGTCCATTGTTTTGCAACTCACTGAGCAACCATCCATTAGCATATCCATTGGCCGTAAAATGATTAGTAATAACCTTATTCGTTTGCCTCTCGGCTGCTATCCAATTACTATCATAAGCCTCGTTGAAAAATAAAAATAAACATTCGGTGTCTATTCCATCAAATTCAACTTCATATTGAACCGGATTTAAAAAATTAAATTTCAGTTCAAAAAACTCATTATCCTGAGGTGAAGACAATGGTTTAATCAAAACATAATAATCCTCTTGTTTTTGACGTAAGAATCTAATCACATTCTTACCTTCAAAAAATTTAGCGTTTTCTGCAGAAGTATACGCGGTATTCGATTCATTATAATCAAGACGCAAAGCATCATCATTTATATAAAAATCTTTAGACTTATTAAGATCTTCTACTTGATTGACGGGAAAGACGTAAAGCTCAACTAAATAATTTCCATTTTTTGCAAAATTCAGCGAAGTTATAAACTCATGACAATAATAGCCAACATTTGAAGAAAAAGCTGTAATAGAATTGTCTTCTGAGCGCGGCGCGGAAAAGGTTATATAATTATGCCCTGGTTTAATATTTAATGATTCTAACTTTATGTACTTATTTTCACCCTTTTCTACAAAAGACCTTTTTATTAAACGATCGTTTAAATGAACATCAATAAATTTATCTGAACCGTTAAGGCAATTCAGCCTTATGTTAATCAGCATTCCTGAATTGCCATTATTCACAATTTCCGCTTCCAGGGCTGAGCCGTCAGCTTTAAAAGAATAATAGTTTCTTTCGTTAATTTGGTATGATTCATAAGTATCTTTATTAAACTTCATTTCAATATTTCTACCGGCGGCCGCGTCCGGCACATCTTTAATTGAAAAAATATCAGCATCCTTAGTGGATAATAGCATGTAAGAATTTTTTCGCGTCTCATTGTCAAAATTAACTCTGTTATAAAAGAAGGTTTTGTCTATTAAATTATGCTTTTTGATATAAGCAAAAAAAGAGTCATCAATATCATGGGCAAATACATTGTTATAATTTAATAAATTTGTCCGGCTTAGGGCTTCAAGCATTTCTAAATCACCATCAAGAATATTTATCTTACTCGCGGCATAGATATGATCGAGCTTCTTGTCAATTTCATATATTTTCCATCTACCAAACTTCTTAACAAGATTAACCCCTTTCTGCAGAGCGAGTTTAGCTTCTATGAATTCGGGTGATTCATAATGGTCATAAAAACTCCATCTTATATCGCCTTCATAGAGTAAATATTTAACATTGAACATGGGCAAAATAGATATTGCCACTTTGTCTGAATTTTGTTTCTTAACATTAACTAACGACTCACGCTCATTTTTGCCTTCTTTATTTATGTACAGCCACCTATAAAGAAGATTTTTAAAATTAGGAATTGAGTATGGTGAACCGTATGAATCGGCTGCAATTGGAACAATAAGCGGTTTATGTGTGAAGTAAGATAAAACCGGTTCATATCCGGAATATCCCCAATCAGTTATGCGCCGCGCGTTTGAATGCAGGAGCATAATTCTACAAAAATCTTTTTGATTGTTAAACCATTGAGCTGCTTCAAAAACATAGGCGGGAATTTTTATATGCTGCGGAGGTATGTAATGGCGCTCCTCTTCAGAGGTAAACATGCGGCCGCTTGCAATCGGAAAGGCATAAATAAGAAACAACGCAGAAACAAAAACACTTAAAAAACCAAAAGTTAGCTTTTGCTTTGGCCAGAGCCTAAAAACCTTTTTCGCCAAATAATATATACATACCGAGAAACCCAATACCGTAAAAAGAGACCACTTATACCAGGGGCTTCTTATCATCCAAAATCCTGGTATATATTTTACTAAAAACGTGTTTAAAGTTGAAAATGGAGCATGTATACCGGTAGCAAAAATAATACCCATCAAACTAAGCAGAATATAAAAAGGTAAATAAACCTGCCCCTTTAAATTAAAACAAGATAGAAAAACTATTATAACCGGGATAATACTTAATAAGATAAAAAACTTATTTTTCTTATAAAACTCGCTATACAGCACATAAGGATCGTCCTCATAATCCTCGTACCAGGTCCACGCCGCCTGAAATCTTGAGACATTAAGAAGGCTGGTATGCTTGGATCGCTCCTTTATCCCCTCCTCCACAGTTTCCTTATATTCCGTAAGCGGTTTTAACTCAGTTGAATGCAAGAGCCTCTTCGCCTGAGGATAAATCCAAAACGCGTTAACCAAAGTAACTATTAAAACCAAAGATAGAACAAAAGTGATAAATCTCGCGGACGTAACTGTTTTTATTTTAATGACATGTACGATAAAACAATAGGCCAGCCAAAGCACCATAAACAAAACAGCTACATACATAATGGGCGGATTAACACCTACTCCCGATAAGATAATTCCAAGAAGGCCCGCAAGGGATAAATACTTAAAATACCTTTTTGAATTTATAGCATTAATTACAAAACCGGCCAAAAAAGGTATACCCGCGTACGCGGATAAATTTGCAATGTTAAATCCCAGCCAAACCGGCTCAAGATATAAATTAAACATATAAAAGATAACAGCCGGTAAGACTATTAAAGAGTTGGGGTGCTTACCCTTATTGAGGGCAACTATCAGATAGTATATGGAAAAACCTGAGAGCATAAACCAGAAAATAAATTGTATTTTCTGCGAGGCAATTATGGAAAGCCCCGCTTTTTGCAATACAGCTGGCAGTGAAAGGAAAAATATGGCCGCGAAGTTATCTACGGGATATGTGCCGGCAGCTCTTTGATTAAACCAGGAAAACAAATAATTAGTCCACTCGCTATAGCTTAAAGGAATCCCTATATCTTCGGTTTTAATAAGATAACCATTCTTAAACCATAGTAATGGACATAATCCAAGAATTACTATTATCAGTGAATTTATAGTTGATCCGCGCTTAATTAGACTCATGCCCTCGCTCAACCTTAGATATTATCATCGGCAAACAAAGCAAAGTACAAAAGGTTATAATAGATATAATGCAGCCTATTATAAAAAGAATTTGAGGCTTATATTGAATCGTTAGCTCTTGACTCTTTATTTTATCTACATACCAGCCGTTCGCGTAACCATTAACAACAAAATGATTGGTTAATTCATCACCGGAAGCCTCAATAGCGCGCCATTGGGAATGATATGATTCATTAAATACTAGAAAATATGAGTCAGGTTTATCAACAAATACTTTGTGCTCCGTAGGATTAATTTTTTCAAAATTCACCTTTGAAACGCGGGAATTATCTCTTTTATTATCAAGCGGGCAAATACTTATTACATAATTTTCGCCGGAATTCACCTGTTCTATTTTTACTACTTGTATACCGCTTTTTAAATTAGTTTTTTTAGAATATACAATTGTATTGTCTTTTCTATGTTTTTCTAATTTTATAGAGTCACCATTGATAGAGATTTCATATTGCTCAGGCAGCGTATCGTAAGTTTCAAGAGGATAGGGATATAACCTTATAGAATATTCACCTTCTTCCGCTAAATCTATTGGCTTATTAAAGGTAAATTTTCCTAACGCGGCGTCATCTTTTATGGCAAAGCTAACTAGTTTGCCGTCATAATTATCGCTTGCGGCAACATTAGCAAAAGAAAGGATATTTTCACCGGGCTGAAGTAACATATTTTCTAAAATGATTTGCTTGCTTTCTTCATTTACTACAGGAAAAAAATTAATATACTCATTATTAATATAAACATAAAGATTTCTATCTCTACCAAAAGCATGAGCGTTAAAAGCCAAATTTATCTTTTGAGGTGAGACTGACGTATTGTTTATAATAATATGCTCTTTATTATTTTCACTCAAAACATACCAGGCATTCTCATCATCAAAGGTTACGGTCTCATCAAAAAAACCTGTATTATACTTAATTGTTATCTGTTTTTGCCTGCCTTCTGTTTTGTTTACAAAACCAACATTCATCCGGGAACTATCCAAAAATATAAAGTAATTTAACGAATTTTCTTGAATATCAATAAAACTGTTATCTCCAGTTTCAAAATCGTAATTATAAAAAACAACCTCGCTAAACATACTATTTTCAAAAAATTCTTTACGAAGTTCTTTGTTGAGCCGCTCCTCAAATATTAAGAGAGGCTGATCTAATAAATTTGTATTAGTTAACGCGGCTAAAACCCCCAATCCACCTTTAATTAAAGTCGCCTTGTTTTTAATATATATATAAGGTAAATCAACATCAGCTTTATATAAATCCCAATTTCCAAATTTTTTCTCGAGTTTGATTTCCCTCTGCCTGCTTAATCTCTCCTTAACAAATTCCGGAGAATCGATTCCATTATCCGGAATTATATAATTAACATCATTTTCTTGTAATACATAACTTGCATTGAGGATATTAAGCAGTTTAACCGCCGGAAATCCTTTATTATACAAAACGTCATAAAAAGCAGTGGTAACATCCTTGCTTTCACTTCCGGCTAATTGCGTATAAATATTAAACAGAACCGGTTTAAGAGAAATCTGAGTTACAAAAGGTGTTGCCCCCGAAAGGCCCCAATTATAAGCCCAATATTGACTATCCGGTAAATCCATAATTCTGAAGTATTCATCTTTGCTATTTATATACTTACTAAACTCAAGTACATAGTCGGGTATAACAGCATGGTTTGGGGGCAAATATTTTCTCTCTTCGGGAGAAACAAAAAATTTGCCGAATACTACCGGATAAGCATAAACCATATTAAAAATAATGAACCCGGCGATTAGAGCCCGCCTCGCAAAAATTACCAGACGCCACTTTCTATTATTTATAAATTTATATATATTCACGGCGGCTACACCAATAAAAAACGCGTATCCCAAGCAAGTAAGTAATGTAAACTTATACCAGGGACTTCTTATTATCCAGAAGAAAGGCACGTATTTAACACACCACAAATATACATTCGCGAAAGGAGCGTGAACACCCATACTAAAAATTAAAGCTAAAACGGTAAGAGGCGCGAAAAAAACCTTATAACGATTTTTGCAGGTGACTATACCAATAAGTACCATTAAAGGTAAAAGGCAGCTAAGGGCAAGAAAGAATATATTTTCCCTAAAAATACTGGCATAAGGACAATAAGGCTCTTTCCACCCCTGATACCAAGTCCACATACCTTGAAGACGCGCCACATTCCATATAGAAGAATTAGCGCTTATGCCTTGTAACCACTGCAAAGCGTCATCCTTGGAGAGAAAGGAAAAACCACTATCAGAAACACTATAAAACACTTCACCTATTCTTGGTATCAACCAAAATGAATTAATTAAAATCACAGGGAGTATTACAAGGCATAGATATCTAAAAAAGAATTTTAGGCCCTTGGACATAGAAATAGTTTTAGTTTTGACGGCGTATAGGTAATAAATAAAAAAAGATAAAAAAAGTATTGGTATGACGGCTAATAATAACGGCGGGTTAGCTCCGCTGGCCGAACCTGCGAGAGAGGCTAAAGCTATTAAAGCAGCCGCTTTTATAATGCTATACTTCCCTTCTAAGCCTTTAAAAAACACTACGACTACAAAAGGAAGAACGCTATATAGAGCAATATTAGCCATATTAAATCCTAACCAAATGGGATCTAAATATAGATTGAACATATAAAAACTAACTGCCGCTAAAGAGGCAATATACTTAGCTTTACATTTTAATAACTGGGTCATCATATAAAACATTGAAAAACCGGGGAGTATAAACCAAATTATAAATTGAATTTTTTGTATAGAAATAACAGATAAATTAAATAATCTAAGAAAGGCCTGTGGGATAAAAAAGGTTAAAGCGGCAAACTGAACATTATAATTTAGGCCTGTATTATACAGGCTATTCCAACTATACCAAGATAAGTTAAATTGTTTAATTGTTAAAGGTAACCTCATATCATCCGAGGTTATAATCATGCCCTTATTAAACCACAGCAAGGGCACCAAGCCCCATATGAAAATTATTAATAAACATAATAGAAGGTACTTTTTATTTGATTTATCCATTATTTTCCTATTATATAATTACCGAGAACTAAATAATCCAAACCGGTAGAATAAAATGTTCTAAGAGCATCTTTAGGACTCTCGACTAACGGTTCTCCCCTATCATTAAACGAGGTATTCAATAAGGCCGGTATATTAGTCATCTTTTTAAACTGGGTAATTAATTCGTGATATCTTGAATTCGTTTGTTTATTGACGGTTTGCAATCGCACAGTATTATCTACATGCATTGCTTGAGATAAATATTTTCTCATTTCCGGCTTAACATTAAATGTCAACAGCATAAATGGAGAAGGGTAGTAATTTTCAACGTACCTTGGAGCATCTTCTTCAAGTATAGAGGGAGCAAAAGGACGCCACATTTCTCTATGTTTAACTTCGCGATTTACTTTATCCTTTATACCTTCTTTTGCCGGATGAGCAAGAATAGATCGATTTCCCAGCGCGCGCGGGCCCCATTCCATTCTGCCCTGAAACCAACCAATCAAATTACCCTCCGCGATAAGGCGGGCCGTTTCCTCTTCGATATTCTCATGATATTTGTGCTTCGTTTTCGCCTCTTTTAAAACCTTCAAAATACCTTCGTTTGAATATTCAGGACCCCAATACGCATGAGACATTTCGAACTTGGATTTACCGCCAAGCCTTGCGTAAAGCTCAAAGGCGGCTCCAAGAGCAGAACTGGCATCATGAGCCGCCGGTTGAATAAAAATGTCCTTAATAAACGGTAAATTTAATATTTTCGCGTTCATATCGCAATTTAGAACTACGCCGCCGGAAAGACAAAATTTATCTACATTAGATTCTTTATTTAATTTCTTCGCGGCTATTATACCCGCTTTTTCTACAATATCCTGAACGGTACAAGCTATGTTCTTGTGCAACTCCGTTAATTCTTCGTTTTCCTTTCTACGAGGGCCAAATTCTTTCCAAAGATATTTGTAATACCATTTTTTTAAATAATACATATCATTTTTTTGTCTAAGTATACTTTTTTCTAATTTCGGTATTAACTTCCCATAAGCCGCAAGCCCCATTATTTTTCCTTCTTGACTATGACGAACGAAACCCAATAAATCCGTGGTATTACTATAAAGACCGCCAAGAGAGTCTCTAAGTTTGATTTTATTTAATATTCGCATATCTTTACCTTCACCTACTGCTAACATGCCGGAATCATCTTCGCCACTTCCATCAAGAGTTATAATATTTGCTTTATCAAATCCACTAACTCTATAGGCACTGGCCGCGTGCGAAACATGGTGGGGGAAAAAAACAAACTTTTTATTCGCGATATTGGGATCAATTTCTTTAAAGGTAACTTTTAATTTATACATTATTATCTTATATTCAAATACAGAGCCAATCTGCTGAAGATATCTATCAAAATTCAATTCTTTGGTTTCATCAATAAGGTTCTTTAGGCCATATACTAAGGGTGAGCTAAAGCCTACAGCAATATAATCAACCTGATTCATATTTATACCCGCTTCGTTCAGGCAATATTTAGTTGCTTTCACGGGAGGTATCCGAGGCGCGTGTTTAATGCGGGTAAACCTTTCTTCTTCCGCTGCCGCTATTAATTCTCCATCTTTAATCAAACAGGCGGCGCTATTCCAGGAAATTGGTGCTGTAATGCCTAAAATATACATTAATATCCCCTTTATTTATAGTTTTGCAACAATATATTTCAATGGGCAAAAAAACCTAAATTTCCCATAAATGATGCTATAAGTAAGACTATCCATTTCAAGGCCGCAACCGCCTTCGGGTTTAACTTTTTGCAAACTTAGAGCGCCTGCCCAATATAAATAATGTAAAAAAACACCCAAGGCATGCCAATAATGAAACCAAAGCTAAAATTATAAAAAGTCTCTGCGGAAAATAAGATATTATTATATCATGTTCGTCCGATATCTCAAATGATTTATCAACATACCATCCATTAGAAAATCCGTTAGTTTCAAAATGTTTGTACACATTTTTATCAGCGCCTTTACTATATAACTGCCATGCCGCGCCATAAGATTCATTAAAGAAAATCAGTGGATACTTGATGCTGCTATTAATTTTATACTTCGTCGGATTTATCATGGTAAACTCCAGCGGTTGAATTTGGATCTCGCCTTTTTGACAAGAAATAGGTATAATTTCAATATAATAGTCTTGCTGATTGCTTTGTTTTACTTCTATATTATAGGTGCCTTTACTGAGATGACTTTTTGGCGCGACAAGCGCCTTTCCATCATTATTTAAACTTGTTTTTAATTCCTTGCCGTCAATTGCGACTAATCGACTAACCCGCGCGGCCGGAGCCATCAACCACGAGGCTCTAATTAAATAGTTACCATCTTTTGGTATAATAATTTTGCTCGTAAACTTACGGCCTTTAAACGAAATATCCGATAAAGCAAAACGAACTTTACGCTCATTCCTTACGTCACATTGGTCGGGAGAATAATGGGCAATGATATTCTTTCCCGGTTTTAGTTTGATTCCCTCAATCATAACTTCGGTGGCTTCATCCCTTGGTACATAAACTATCTTGAGCGCTTCTTCGTTTAAATATAGATGCAATGTTCTCTTGCGCTTATACGAATAAACTAAAAATTTTAAGTTGACATATTTATTTTCGCTTGTAGAATTATTTAAAATTATATTCGGCTCTAAGTTGGACGCTGTTATCCATCGCCACGTTTGATTTTGAAACAAAGCTTCAGGCTTGCTAAATCCTTCTAAATTTAACGCAATATTCGGCTCATCTATCAACGTGGGTACGATGTCTGAAGAATGAATCAGATATTGAAAGCTATTCTTTTTTAGTACTTCCCGCGCGTTCTCCAATGCTCTTGCCGCGCTTTCAGCGTTTCCGTTAATAATTAAATTTTCTACTAAATTATTTTTTAGTAACTCTATATGGTCATCGTTAATTTTATCTGTGAAAAGCAACGCCGGTTTATCAAGAAACTCTGAAGATAATTTCGGAGTAAGGTTGTTTAATTTTCCAACTATCAGATTAATCTTTGACGCCGAATAGATATATGGAATCTCTTTGTTGACCTTATAAACATCCCATTTTCCAAAACTTCTCTCAAACTCAATGTCTTTGAGGCTATTCAATTTATTTTTCATAAATTCGGGACTATCCCCTTCAACAAAACCCGGACCTTTATAAAAATCAAAGCGTACGTCATTTTCCTGCACTACATATTTAATGTTAAGCAATGCTAACATTTTTGCAACATCATAATTAGACTGTCCAAAAATACTTTTTTCCAGAGCTTCAACTATCGGCCGGCTTTGATTTTCCGCGCCTTGAGAATATAGTATGTAATCAGAGGTATATTTAAAAACAACCGGCATGCGTATGTAATTCTGAATTATTGAACCATAGCCCACATAATTCCAGCTCGTTATCCACGGACTGTCACCGGGAACCGTATATACTCTGAAGAATCCCTCCTTCGAATTTAACCAGTTTGCCGTATCTAAAACGTAATCCGGGACCGATACATGATCAGCAGCTAAAAACGATCTGATTTCTTCGTCATGAAACATTTTTCCGAGGCTTACCGGAAACGCGTAAGTTATGTTTATTATGATAATAATAGCCGCGAAAAAATATGGCGCTCTATATATTTTTATCCTCTCTAACCATTGACACATTTTTTGACACGCTACTCCAATTAAAAATGAATACGCCAGGCAAATTAACAGTCCAAATTTGAAATAAGGGCTTCTGATAATCCAAAATAGCGGAATATTTCTAACTAACCATATGTAAGATCCCTCAAAAGGAAAGTGCGCGCCCATGCTCAGAACAATTCCAATTAGCCCCAGGATAATAAAATACAACTTATTCTTGTTCTTTGAAATAATGGCCCCCAAACAAGCTAAGAGCGGCGCGATATAGCTTAAGCCTAAGAAAATAAAATTTGATCTATAGAAAGCGCTGTAACTTCTATAGGGATCGACGCATCCCCCATACCATGACCAATCAGCCTGCAAGCGCATTACATTTAAAAAACTTGTCTGCGTAGAAATACCTCTTAACCAATTAAGCGATGTGGGCACGCTTGAAGCATACACGCCGCTGGATATATTCTGCCAAAGCATGCTTGCTTGTAATCCGAGCCAATAAGAATTACAGATTATGAATAATAAAAGTGTTAAACCGCTGAACTTAGCAAAGAAAAGAAACTCTTTTTTTTCTTTCCAGCATTTTTTTCTGGTAAAAAAATAGAAAAACAAAATAACGACAGGGGCAATTAGCCCGATAAATTCAGATGGATTATTACCAATACTTGAAGCAACTAAAGAAACGAGCGCGATATACATAGCGGACTTTTTGTAATTTATCTCTTTATTGAAAGTAGCAATAATAAGCGCAATAATAACAGGTAACACTGCGTATCCGGCAACAAGCGGCGGCTTAAACCCAACCCAATAAGACTCAGGCCAAAGATTATATAGATAAAAACTAGTCGCGGTAAGAGCCGCCAATAAACGCCACTTCCCGGTAAGCAGCTTTCTAAACATGTAGTATGAGCAAAAAGCTGTAAGCATAAACCAAAAGGTAAAAATTATCCTTTGAGTAGCAATCAACGAAACGCCGAACTTGCTAAGAATAGCTGACGGAGTCCAAAATAGAATTAAAGAAGTATCCAACAAACGGCTCGCGCCGGCCGCGAGCGTATGATTCCAAACATAGAGCAAATTATTCCATTGCTCCCAACTCACAGGCAAGCGTAAATCAGAAGTCTTTAGCATCATTTGAGGTTTAAACCACAAAAGAGGTGTTAAGCCGAAAACGATTAAAATAAAATTGTATATTAGTTTTTTTCTTTTCAACATATATATCGTACCTATATTTTCCGTTTCTCGGCTTCTATGTAAATGGAACCTGCAAACTCTTTTATTAATGGCACCTTCTCGAGCCCGAATCCGATACATTCAACTATCGAGATTAAACACTTAGGCGTAGCAGGATGAAGAAAATCAAATGACTTGACTTCAGCATTTTGCCAATCCCGCTTCAAAATATTCTTGAGGTTCCACCTGTAAAAAGCAGTTTCATTCTGAGTTTGGTTAATCTTTCTAATAAAGCTAATCTTTCTTTCCAAAAAAATCTGTGGATTAAGCATATTAGGCTCAAAAAATAAAATAGAGCCGTTGTCTTTTAAAACTCTCTTGATTTCATTAAGAGCGGCTATCAGATCAAGATGATGAAGAATGCCATCACCAACAACAAAATCAAATGTCTGATCCTCAAATGGAATAGCTAACGCGTCTGCTTGAATATATTCAACGCCCTTATTTGCTTCCTTTGCGAATCTAAGCAAATCCAGGGAGAGATCCATTCCCACAACCCGTATATGCTTCTTAACTGACGAGGTAAGTTCTCCGGCGCCGCAGCCTATTTCCAGTATAACTGTCTTTAAGTTTCCTTTCTTTAAAAAATCACTTAAAATTCTTTGCTTCCTTTTTAGGCGTCCCCTGCCGGCTATTGTAGCCTGCCCCCACCAAGAATGGCCGCAGGCCTCTGCCTTTCTTCGAAAATGCTCTTTTTCTTCTAAATGCCGCTGGTTTTTTTCCATTTTAAAATATTGATTTCAATTTCTATTAGAACTAAAAATACTTATCTTAGCAAAATCTATGGCTGATTTTGCCCAGTAAAAAAACTCATTTAAGTTCTTCATTTTACTTATTTTTCTCAGAATGTAACCGGGAGTGTAATAGTAGTTTCTCAGCATGCGCCTTTGCGTATTAAATAAATCATCGGAAGAAAAATTAACAGTTCTCCAAGATGGCTTTTTGCTGCTAAAAAGCATGAAATTGCCCCAATCATTGGAATTCGCAATAAGGTTTCTCTCTTTCATAAGTCGGCTAACCTCTGTTTTTGGATAAGGCGTAATGTAGGCTACCGACAAAATATCAGGCTTCAATTCCTTTATAAGTTTCCGCGTTAACTCTAAATCTTCAACCGTTTCATCAGGATGCGCGCCGATTATAAAATCCGCCTCGATGCTTCTTACTTTAGCCTCTTTGGCCCATTTAAAAGCATCCCTAACTTGTTTCAAAGTAATCCCCTTCTTCATAAGATCAAGCATGCGCTGGCTCCCTGACTCAACGCCAAAAGCAATACCTATGCAGCCGCATTCTGACATCTCCTGAAGCAGTTCTTTAGTAACGGTATTAACTCTCGTGCCCGTAGCGTTCCAGGTAAGGTTGTTACTTTTTAAGTATCCGCATAGCTTCTTTATTCTTTCCGGCTTGAGAGTTAATGTATCATCTAAAAATGTCACATGATTTATCTTACATTTTCTAATCTCTTCTGAAATTTCGTCACAAATATTGCTTATGCTTCTAAATCTCACTTTGCGTCCCAGGGTTACATTTGAAGCGCAAAATATGCACTCATAAGGACAACCGCGCGCCGTAAAAACTTCTAAGATATTTAAATAATCCCTTGAAAACCCCTTATGAACGGTCCCCGTATATAGCTTACGATTCAACAAATCCCTTGCGGGAAAAGGCAATTCGTCCAAATCCTCAATCGGTTTTCTTGGGGTAAAATCATCTTTACCTCGAATAAGCAAACCGTCAATATTATCAACCGGCTTTCCGTCTCTTGTATTTTGACAAAACTCTAAAAACGTCCTCTCTCCTTCACCGACAACTACACAATCAAAGCTTTCAAACTCCTTTAAGCTTTGATGAGGCAAGGCGGAAACATGAACGCCGCCTACAGCTATTCTAATGTGTGGAAAATTATTCTTTACAACCCCTGCTAAGCGATCGGCGCATAATACTGTGGAGGTGAACGCGCTCAATCCAATAATACATGGCTGGGTATTCTCCACCCTTTTAATTAACAGTGAATCACTATACTCCTCTACTTCAAAATCCCATATTTCAACATCAAAACCGCCGCGTATTAAATACGCCGCTATATAAGCAATGTTAAGAGGCATCTGTACCGACAAAAAAGACGGCCTCTCTTGGAGTCTTGGAGGATTAATAAGAATTACTTTCAATTCTGCCTTTCTTAGTTTAGGTATTTATCAAACCACATCTGAAAAACTAGCAATGTCCAAATTAATTTACGATTATCTTTTTTGCCGCTAAAGTGTTGGTTTAGTAACTCCTGTACATAATTCGCGTTAAAATAACCTTGGCTATTAATTTTAGACGGCCTTAAAACATCTAATACAAAACTTTTTAAATCATTTTTGAACCACATAGCTAATGGAAGGCCAAATCCCTTTTTGGGCCTATTGATTATACATTTTGGCAGATATTCCCCTGCCATTTTCTTTAATATATATTTATTGGTGTAGCCCTTTAACTTCAAACTCATAGGTAAAGAAGTTACATACTCAACAAATGTATGATCCAAGAATGGTGACCTAACCTCTAAAGAGTTGGCCATGCTTGCCCTATCAACCTTTGTTAAAATATCATCCTGTAAATACAATTTACTATCCAGATAGAGAATATTTTCTAATGGGTTTGGGCTTTTGAAATCTCGTAAATACATATCAATTTCTTCAAATTCGTTTTTATTATTTATCTCATTTTTTACTCCATCGCTTAGCAGCTTATCTTTTTCCGGCGGTTGAAAAGATCCCAACCATAGATAGTGCCTTTTATACTGATCATAATCCATAACTGAAATAAACTTTTTGAGTTTAAAATCCAGGCTTATATTTGATGTTGAAACAGGTAATTTATTTATCAATCTATCTATTACGTTCTTCCTAATTTTTTTAGGACAAAGTTTATAATATCTTGCTATCTTGTGAGCGTTATACGTTGGATAGCCCGCGAATAATTCGTCTCCCCCATCTCCTGAAAGTGCCACTTTGACATGTCTTCTGGTAAATTTTGATAATAAATACGTGGGGATGATTGACGCGTCAGCTAACGGCTCATCCAGAAAGGACGTTATCTGCGGTATCAATTCAAGCATATCTTTGGCTTTAATATTCAAGTACAAGTGCTCAACATTAAGCTTTTTTGAAAGTATTTTGGCATATTCAAGTTCATTAAAAGACCTTTCATCAAAACCAATACTAAAACATTTAACTTTTTCATTACTCAGTTGCGTCATCAAAGAAACAATAAGACCGGAATCTATACCCCCGCTTAAAAAAGCGCCTAAGGGCGCGTCGCTTATCAATCTTCTGCTTACCGCTTCTATCAATTTGCTTCTAACTTCAACGATAGCTTCTTGCTCTGAAATTTTACTCTTTGAAGAGTAATTAATCCGCCAGTAATTTTTCAAACTAATTCTGCCGTTTTCATATATCAATAATTCAGCCGGCAAAATTTTCTTAATTTGTTTAAATATGGTATTTGGAGCTGGTATATATTCAAAGGTGAGATATTTATTCAATGAATCAAAATTTATTTCCTTACCGATTTCAGGGCATCTTAGCAAAGCTTTTAGTTCAGACGCGAACATTATTTTCCCATTAAAACAAGAGTAATAAAGAGGTTTTTGGCCCATTCTATCTCTGGCCAAAATTAATTTTCCAGCTTTCTTATCCCATATAGCCAGGGCAAACATTCCGTTTAACTTCTCAACGAAATTTTCTCCGTACTCTTCATATAAATGCGGTATAACTTCGCAATCTGAATCACTATAAAATTTATGGTTTCTTTTTGATAAATCTTTTTTCAGGTCTCTATAATTATAAATTTCACCGTTACATATTGCCCAGATAGTTTCGTCTTCATTATGAAGAGGCTGATGACCATTATCTAAACTAATTATGCTAAGTCTTCTAAAAGATAAGCCTGCCAGTTGATCCTCGTAAATACCTTCATCGTCCGGCCCCCTATGCAACAAGGAATCGCTCATGCTTTTTAGCAATTGTTTATCTGAATGACTTTTTGGCTGGCTATAAACGACACCGGAAATTCCGCACATGGTGTTATTTAATCCTTATTAATAAATTGGGAAATTAAATAGGGAGATTTATTTTGAGACTCATGATATGTTCTAATGGATATCTCCCCCAAGAGCCCCATGAGGATGAACTGAATTCCTGTTATAAAGCATATGGTTATAATAAATATAAGCGGACTCACCCATTCACCGCCAAAACAAAATTTCCTTATCGTAATAAATAAACTTAATAGCATTGCCGTTAATATCAATATCAAGCCTAATGCACCAAAAATATGACTCGGCTTGGTAGAAAACGCGATTAAAAACTTTGTAGTTATTAGATCGATAATTACTGATGGGGTTCTGGCAAGCCCATATTTTGTTTGTCCATATGAACGAGGATGATGTTTAACTTCAACTTCCGCGATTTTGGCTCCCGCCCACTGCGCGTAAGCCGGCAGGAATCTATGCATCTCTCCATAAAGCTTAAGATTTTTAATTATTTCACTCCTATACGCCTTTAATGTACAACCAAAATCATGCAGTTTAATTCCCGTAACTAAAGAAATAATTTTATTAGCTACTCTGGAAGGCATTCTTTTACTAAGCGGATCTTTTCTAGTTTTCCTCCAACCACTTACAACATCATACCCCTCTTCCAATTTAGTTATAAGTTTTGGAATATCCTCCGGATCATTTTGTAAATCCGCGTCCATAGTAACTATGACTTTGCCTCCGGCATGATCAAAACCGGCTGAAATAGCTATGGTTTGGCCAAAATTCTTTTTTAGCTGAATAGCTTTTACTCTTTTGTCATTAATAGCTATTTGCTTTATTACTTCAAAACTGTTATCTTTGCTGCCATCGTCAATAAATATTATTTCGTAATCCTTAAAATTTGATAGCGAACTCTTCAACTTCTCATAAAGCAGCCTAATGCTATCTTTCTCATTATATACCGGTATGACCACTGATAAATAAAGTTTATTAGTCATAAAGGCCTCCCTATTTTCTATTTTTACAATTTTGGCTGGTTTTTCTTTTGCAGTTATAAACTTTATATTTTTCGGTTAGTTTTTCCTAAATATTTATGATAGACACATTGCGTTTCAGAAGATACGTCTTTTTGCTTTATCCATACTTTTTGAACTCCAATAGTCCCGCTCTGAGTAAGAATATGAACTAAGTCTACATTTTTTTCCTTAAACCAGTTAAGAACTTCTTGAACCAATAAACCGTAAATTCCACGCCGGCGATATGCTTCATCAACCGCATTTAAGGTTATATATGCTACTTTTTTCCCAAATGACTTAGTAGCTTCCGAATCTAATTCACCGCTTAAATATCCAACCACTTTAGCTTTATAAGTCGCAACAATAATTTTATTATTCGCTTTTTTCAAATAATTTTTATAGCAATTGTTTATCCATTCTTTATAGAGAAGATCGGCTTTCTCATCTGAAAGCATGGGATCATTATGAAACCTGTCAAACCATCCACTTCGCGGCCGGAATGACTTTTCTGTAATTTCACGTAATTTTTTTAAATCTGCGGGCTGACAAAATCTCAACCTTATACTTGAATTGCAAGTTTCTATCGCATAATTCCTTAGACTCTTGATATAAGCATTTGCTTGAGCCATTAATAAGTAATCATTCTCCTCCGCCGCGTGTATCAAAGATATCTGATTTAAGGGTAAACGTATAGTAATATGTTTTATTTGTTGGCCAATACAATACATTTCTATTTCATTTAATAAAATAGACGCATATTTCTTATCATCTGAATATCCCGATTGGCTAACTAAACCAGCCTTGGCCATTTTAAATCCAAAATGCCTGGTGTCCCAATCGGAAAGTTCTATCCACCCAAATGCTCGAATTTTATCTTTTATTTCTATGGCTATAATTCTGCCATTTTTTTTAATTTTTGAAAGCTTGCGCAGAAAATAATCTACTTTCTCTTCGTTCAAAATCTCCCCGCAACTATAAAAATTTTTGAACTTATATTTATTTAAAAGCGGAGAGAGCTTTTTTAAAGTTGAATTATCTATTTCGACGATATTCATGCCGCCTAAATAACCTTTTTCCTATAATATTCAATAGTCTTCATTAAGCCGTCTTCCAAAGAAGTCGATGGCTGCCAATTGCAATAACTTTTAATTTTATTTATGCTTGGCACTCTTCGCGGTATATCTTCATATTTACTTCCAAAAACTTTTTTATGCGGAATAAATTTGAATTTCGAATTAAATTTACCTACTTTTTTTATTACCTTAGCAATATTTAACACGGACATTTCATCCGTACAGCCAATATTAAAAGCTTCTTGCTCCGCCTTTTTACAGAACGCGACTTTTAATACCGCGTCAACCGCGTCATCAACATATATAAATGTCCTGGTCTGGGATCCGTCTCCATGAATTGTAATAGGTTCATTCATTAAAAATTGCTTTAAGAATATAGGAATAACACGTCCTGAGCCCAGATCATCCAACCTGGGGCCGTAAGCATTAAAGAACCTAACCACTACAAAAGGTAAACCTTCTTGCTGATTGTAAGCATAAAGGTAATGCTCGGAAGCAGCCTTAGCCGTAGAATAACACCATCTGTTTATAGCTGTTGAACCCAGAACCCTCTCATCATCTTCTTTCCAGGGTATATTGGGATTTCGCCCGTATAATTCAGAGGTTGAGGCAAAGACAACTTTTGTTTTATGCATGGCAGCCGTTTTAAAAATATTTAAAGATGCCTGCAAATCTATCTCAAGTACGGTTAATGGCTCCTGAATATAGCGTTTTGGATCGGCAATAGCCGCAAAATGAAAAACCATATCTGCCTTAGAAACCTCCCTTTCCATTAAGTCTTTATCTAAAACAGAGCCCTGAATGAATTGAAAACCCTTCTTATCCATAAGATGCTCTACCTTTGAACCGTCTGACATATCAAGGGCAATAACACTATTACTTTTTTTTAACAGTTTTTCGCACAAATATGAACCTAAAAAACCAGCTCCGCCTGTAATCAATATTCTTGCCATTTAACTCCTCCGCCTGCCTTGTTATATTTTAACTACTTACATAGTACCTTAATTAAGCAATAGGAACCACTTTCTTTTACTATTTTATTTTTAGGCAAACTTAATTCAGATAGTTTAACATACTCCTGATTAATAAAAAGATAATTTATATCATATCTTTTAAAAACTTCACTTAAGGGCTTTTTTAAAACCGGAAAAAAATCGCTATAATCAACTATGTGGGCTATAGAATTGTCGGTTGTAAGCAGTCTGGCAGAAGTAAAATATGTCGCGGCATCAGCAAGATATAAAGGTATCGTCATAATGTTCACCTTACCTTGTATACAATTTATATAATCGAAAATTCCTCTTAAATCGCTATTAACAGAGCGCTTAGAATCTTTAACTATAACTTGCTGTTGTATAAAGAGCGTTGGCAGCAGCGCTCCAAATACAGCTACAATCAAAAACGTTAAAAATATTCCCCATTGGCCTCTTGTCAGTCCATTTATAATAAATACAGCCGTAACGATCGCTATGGGAAACGCTGAATATTCCAGATACCTCTCGCCTTCTCCAATACAGCCTAACTTTTTTATCTGTCTGACTATTACACCGATTACAAACAACAAAATACTCCAAATAACAAATTTCGAAAATAGCATTTGCGGAATACCGAATGTATTTAAATTATAAAACTTGATTTTGTCAAAATATAGATACGCGAGAACAAATATAATAAAAGGATTCGCGGCGAAAACAGCTATGAAGGGTATATTTTGGACAAGCTGATATATTCTGAAGACCGCATCGGGGTTTTTTTGATCTTTTGCTAAAGATCCTCTTATCTGATGGGCGTATCTATTATCAATATGCATGAACCAGAATCTAATCATAGCCAAGTGCCCTTTAAGAACTTTTAAATAAAAACCTCTTGAGATAAGAGCGGCTATTATAATAGAAGCCGCTAACACGGCTATGTATGTGAAATTATATTCAATTAGTGAAAAAATTACAAGAAGGAAAAAAATTGCCTGAATAGACATCCGATGGGACAATAACAATATCGTTAAGAGAAAAACCGATATCAACAAGTAAAAATAATTTCCGAATGTAGTGTAGCAGATAAGGGAAAAGAAAGACCCGCTGAATAACAGCGAAGCAAAGGAACGAGTTGTCAGATTCGAATTTTCCATAACAACTATAGGACTTAACATATAGGTTATTTGAGCAAAAAACGAAATAAGAAAATTACCCGTAAAACAATAAACTACACTAAAAAGGAATAAATTGTGCGCGAAATCAAAGAGCGGTGAAACAAACCACTGATATTTTTCCAGCATTTTTTTTGGAAACAAGGCTAATAAAAAACGGAAAAACGGAGGATAATCAGAAGGCTTATTAATAAGGTAATGTTCAGGCATTAACTTTGGATATTTTTTATTCTTCCTTATATAGTCAGCGACCGATAAGTGCCTCCATGTATCAATACCAAAATACCGGTTGCTAAGCCGGGGCCTTATTTGTATAAATAGGCCGATCAAAGCGGTAACTAACGCGATAAGATAATCTTTAAGCATAAATTAAACCTTTATTTTTTCTTCGCGATTAAAAAAATATCTCTAAAGCCTTTTTTCTTAAATTCATTAGTTAAAAGTCTTTTTACAAAATTAGAATCCCTGTATATGTTTTTTTTAAAACAGTACTTAAAGAGATAAAAAAAGATTGGAGAAATTGAAGAAATTATGCCTCCCCTCAGTTCGTAAAAGTCAATTTTCATGCCTGAATTTTCTAAAATTTCTTCAAGATAACTTTTTTTATAATGCCTATGTCCTGTCGTCCAATACGCAATATCAAAAAGATTGCCAAACCACTGATGATTATGGGTTACGCATATAAATTCGCCGCCTGTTTTAATTACTCTACTTATCTCCTTTAATATTTCTCTCTCTTTTTCTAAAGGTAAGTGTTCAATTACATAAAACATCATAACAACATCAAAGGTTTCATCTTTAAACGGTAAGCTTACTGTGTCGGCTTCAACAAAATTTACATTTCTTACATTTTCTTTGGCTGTACATAAAGCCTTATGATCTATATCCACACTCGCCATAAACAAATTATCTATTTTTTCATCTGCTATCTGCTCATAGCCTCCCGTCCAACAGCCGATATTTAAACTTTTTTTACCTTTTATGCGATCTTTAGTAAAATCAAAGATAATACTATGAAATAAGTCGGGTTCAGTTTTTTCAAAATTATCCAAATATTTCATTCGCGGCATAAATTATCTCCTTATTTTCATAAAATCTCTGATATGCCCCAGCACCGGCTTTACGCCTCTCAGTAAATAGGTAATATCTTCAAATGATCTAACTTTTTTAAGATGATTAAATATAAATTTGGGATGCAAAAAAATCTTGTATATTTGATTGCAAATTCGCGTTATCTCTTCAGGTTTGATATTTGGATTTTTGAATACCGGCTCACCCATATCAAATCTTTCGTAATCACGCGGGTCTACCCTAAGCCAGTCATTCTTCAAGGCCTGATCATATAAAGGAGTACCAGGATATGCTGTTACTGTCGTTGACTGCAGCATATCGGCATAACCGTTTAGCATAAGATACCTGGCTAATTTAAATGTTTTTAACATATCTTCCTTTGTTTCCCAGGGATAGCCAACCATCATAGTAAGATGAACCGTCAGGCCAGCTTTTTTGGCTATTTTGCAGCCATTTATTATATCATCAACGCGGCTTCCTTTATTTAAGCGTTTTAGAGTTTCGTCACTCGCCGACTCCAACCCAAGCTTCATAAGTCTAAAGCCCGCCTGTTTCATTAGTGCCGCTCTTTGCGGAGTTAAATAATCAAATCTAAAATTACACGATAAATATATTTTATTATTATAGCCTCTCTCAATCATACCCTGAGCAAAAGTTTCCAACCATTTTCCCGAAGGAAAGGTTCCGGTATCATCAAATATCTCTTTTATGCCGTAACGTTCAATCAAAAAACCAATTTCATCCAAAAGACTTTTAGGAGTACGTGTCCTAAATTTCGGAAAAAGAGTCGTCCATGAACAAAATGTGCATTTAGCCCAGGGGCAATCACGGCCTACCATTGTATAGGTAAACGGGGTTCCTTTATAAAGCTTCTCTCCATAATCACTCCACTGAGTCAATTCCCTGTCTATAAAGGGTAATGTATTCAAATCGTGATTCAATTCAAATTTACCTGTATTAACAACTTGCTTTCCATCTCTATGCCAAATCCCCTTTTCAAGTAAATTTTTATTTTCAATATACTTGCAAATATTCAATAATAGAAAATCGTAATCTCCACCCGTTATGCAGTAATCAACCCTACAGCTGTTCATAGCTTCATCCGGAAACGCGGTTATATGATCACCCATCAGGACAACTATACATTTTGGATTGATTTTTTTTAATTCATCTACTATAGCGTAATGCTTTTTTACTACCGGTGTCTTTGTTTCAATCGCGATTAAATCGGAATTTTCCTTTTTAAAAATATCAATAAACTGTTCGTAGGATATGCTTTTAGCAATACAGTCATTCCAGATAACTTTATAACCTTGACTCTGCAATAAAGTAGCCGCGGAAGCGGGTACCATAGGGTATATATAAGATGGATTGTGAAAATATTGAAACTGCCTGTTCTGGCCAAGCATAGGTATTCCTTTAGCATTCGGTATCGGCGGATATGAAATCATTATCTTCATTTTTTACAACGTCCCTTCTTTTTGCAATTATAATATAGGTAAGATAAAGATATAACAAGAGTAACAAGTGAAATACATAGGCCTAAATAAAATAAGTTTTGTATCTTATAGTTAATTACTATAGTTGAGCCTTTTTTATACTCGGGTCCGTCAACCTTCCATCCATTCGCGTAGCCATCGATTATAAAATGGGGTTTAAGTTTAGACTTTTTACCTGATTCATGATTAATAATATGTGCTTCCCATTGTGAGTTAAAAGCTTCATGAAAAAACAAAAAAGATATTTCATCTTTATCGCATGAAACATTGTATTTGGTTTGATTAATTTTTTTGTACTTAAGAGGATGTAAAAATTCTTGATTCTTAACTTTTGATGATATTTCAAGATAACATTTACCCATATTCATCTGCCTAAAGTTAATATTATGCGAACCTTCAGATAAAAAAATGCTTTCATGCGCGTAATAATTAACACCATTTAAATTTCTCAGTCCAAATGATATTTCTTTTTCATCTAAACAAACCTTTTTATTCTTTGTTTGAATGTTTTCACTAACTAAGTCATCATAAGGGTAAATTCTAATATTGTAACCACCCGATTTCGGTATATACACGCCACTTTTATAATATTCATTGCCTATAGCCACATCTTTAAAAGCGCACGATACACTTCTTCCATATTTACGACTTCCTCTATCGGGAGAATAAAATGAAATATAATTATCACCCGGTTTTAATTTAATACCCCTTAAAATTATTGTACGAGCCTTATCTTTCGGCAGAAAACACATTGACAAATATATATCGTTTACATAGTAATATAAATATCTATCTATTTCATATGAAAATACGTCAAATTTAACATTAGTAACAACTTCTTCATTGCTTTTATTACTTATACTAATGGTTTTTTCGTTATCTAATATTAACCAGTTCCATTTCTCTTCTCCCGGATCTTTTTTAAAGTTAAAAACATTACTTAACTTTGGACTATCGCATTCACCGCTCCATTGAGTACCTTCGGATCTGACCTCTGATTGCATTTTTTCTGATGACAAAAAATATGTCAAACCTTTACCTTTTCTTTTTAAGCAAGTCAATAATAAATTACGGTATAAATCATTATAGGTATCAAAAGTAGATTTGGGCAATATAATTAAATTAATATCCTTATTTCCGAGCAAGTTCTTTTCCTGATTGGTTAAACCTAGTTCAATAACGCGTTTTCCTTTTTTTGTATTAAAATTCGCGATGTTAATCCATTTCAAAGAAAAATCGTCCTGAATTAGATCCTTTCCGGCCTGCCCGGCTTGTCCATCAATTTTTACATTAAAATTGCGGTTATATATACTGCATATATCCCGTTCAATCCATACTTGATACAAACCGTCGATGCTTACCTCAAAATTAAATATAAGTCCGTTATTACTATGTATATCGTTACTTAGTATAGTAATTTTATGTTCGGGCTCTATAAAATTAAATACAAAATCAGAAAAATCAGCATTATAAAAGAAAACTTTCTCAATTCCTCTATCAAGTTCCTCTTTAATGAAAGCATGATTTATTTTTTGACTGGATAAAATAACGGGCAAGTCATTCATAACATTAATATAACTTAACGGAGCAAAAGCTGACATCTCGCCGACTAACATAGCTAAACCGAATGCTCCCCCAATATAAACCGGATCATCCTGATTTTGATATAATTGCCACTTTCCAAAACTACCTAATAAATCAATTTTTCCTTGATAAGATAAAGCACTTTTCAGAAAAGCGGGAGAAAGTTTGAAATTAAAGAAATCATACCAGGCGTCATTATGAACTAAAATATACTTTACATTTAAAACCTTTAATATTTGAGCAGTTAATGGTGTAGTTTTGTCATAAAGCGCGTTATAATAAACATTTTTTAGCTTATCAGCATATGAAGCGCCACCACTACCACTCAGGATAGATCTTGATGAAAGTAAGGTGAGCAAATGCGGCGGCCCCACATATCCCCATCTATATCCGTTTAGCGGTAAAGATGGCAACGCGATAACGCGATAATCATTTTTTTGACTATCCATGTATTTGACAAAATTAATTATATAAGCCGGAACTTTTATGCCAACAGAAAAAGATGTTTCAGGTTCTCTTATTCTAATAACCTGTCCGTTTAACATTGGATAGTTATAGACAAAATTACCGCATAAAATTATTACTATTACTGTTGGGGGTATTATCCTAATAAGATACTTTTTTTGCCGCGAAAAGATTCTTTCGCAAGAGTTTTTCACTTTCTTATACACATACGCCAAAGTAACACTTATTAAATACGCGTATGCCAGGGAAATTATTAACGCGAATTTATAGTACGGACTTCTAAATACCTGAAAAAAAGGTACATTTTCAGTCATCCACAAATAAAATTTACCCGTGGGCATATGAGCGCCGCAGCCTAAAACCGTGGCTACTACACATAAAACAACAAAAAAAACTTCATGAAATTTCTTTTTAACAATAATCGCAGCATAAGCCGTCGCGGGAATTAATACGCTCCAAAAGATAAAAAAAGGATTAGTAAAATACACTTTGGCATAAGGAACATAAGGAACATTATCTCTGGCATTATAGTACCAATCCCACGCCCCCTGAAAACGAGAAACATTTAAAATAGAGGTGTGGGTGCTTATACCCTTAAGCCAGTTAGTCAAATTGAATGCCCCTAACCCGGATTCCGCGCTGGCAATCAGCCTTACAAAAATTTCACGCAAATACGGTAACCACCAAAAAGCGTTTAGGCCCGCAAAAATCAAGATGATTAATACAAAAAAGCTTATAGCTTTGCCTATGTCTTTGAACGCATTCTTTGAAAGCAGTTTATTTATACTATAGAAAATCGCGTAAGACGTAATTAACAAAAGAGGAATAGCAAAAATAGGAGGGCTGGCTCCCATTTCAGACACTAATAATGAAAATAGTCCTATGTAAATAGCAGCCTTAAAGTAACTTATATCTTTTCTTAATCCCTTAATTATAAAGGCTAATATTACCGGCATAGCAACATAAGCTGAAATATTGGCAGCTTTTCCCGCTTCCCAAATATTAAATACCAGCGGATTAAAGGTATAAAAACAAACAGCAATTAATCTTTGCAGGCGATTCGCTTTTACCTGAATAACAGCAACCATGTAATAAATGGCCGCTCCCATCATAAAAAACCAAAAAACAAAAAGAATCTTTTGCGATGCGATTGCTGACATACCGAAAAAATTGCAAATAACCTGAGGCAAATAATAAAATAAACTTGTAGCGTATATAGAAGATGGCATACCGGCGCCATAGCGGGAATCCCACATAAAAAAGCGTGCTGTATAAAACTGGATGGGATTGTACAGCGGATAAACAGCGTCTGAACCAGCCACCGCTATTCCGCCTTTGAACCAAATCAGGGGCACAAGGCTTAATAAAAAAATTATACCTAAATCCCGCAATAAATCGGTTTTCTTTTCAATATTGCTATTCATATAATTTTACTCTTTCATAGCTCTAACTTCTAAACATCCACCAACTCTAAACATGTCAAGCAAAGCATCAACAAAAATAGAAACAAATCTAAAAACAACATTATTAAAAACTAAATTTACAAGCGCCTCATTTTTGATTTTCCTATTCATCACATAAACCAAACTGGCTAAACCGGTACCCACAGAATTATACGATATCTTTATCTCTGAAAAACCACTTTGCTTTAATATTTCTTTTATTGTTTGTGGAGAAAAATGGTATAAGTGCCGCGGCACATCGAGTCCGGTCCAATTTTGCTTAAAGATTTTGCTATATAAAGAATTCATATTGGGTACGCCTAATATTACCCGTCCCCCCGGTTTTAAAATTCCATATATTTTTTTTAGATTAAAATAAGGGTCTTTAAAATGTTCCAAGACATGCCATAAACGTGCGACATCATAGCGTTCATCCTTAAAATCAAAATCTTCAAATCTACCGCGATAAACCTCAAAACCATGATTCTGCGCCCTTTTGACGGCTTCTTGATCAATTTCTATACCACAAACATGCCAACCTATACTTTTAAGCTGGCTTATAAACAAGCCGTCTCCACAGCCAATATCCAATATTTTCCCATTTTTTAAAAATGCCGGAATTCCACCGAATCTTCTTTTAAAAGGGTAAAAAAGAATTTGCTTAAATTTTTGAAAAACACTACGATTATTTACTCCATAGGTCAAAAATATCCGCTTTCTGAATACTCTTTTAATTTTCTCAATGAAATTAAGCCGGCCTTGGTCTTCTTTTAGGACCTCTCCATATGAATAATATTCATCTCTAAAATAGTATTTGCTTAACTCCTCATGTGAGGGCTGGGGATTAATATAAATTAATCGACAATCAGAGCATTTTACCAAATTAAAGGTTTCTTTAGTATCACTGTTCTTAATGTCGTATACTTTTGTATATCTATTTGAATTACAAAGATTACAGCTTATCTTATCCATTTCATTATTTCACTTTATAAAGCGCCTCTTACCGTCTGAGCAAGAAAATTTATTTCCTCATCGGTCATTTGCGGATAAAGAGGTAAAGCCGCGCTCCTTTCACCTGCCTCAAATGAATTAGGAACCTCGCCGGGCTTATAGCCGTATTTATTCTTATAAAAAGGTTGGCTATGAAGCGCGTGATTACCACCCACTGTTTCTATGTTTTTGCTTTTTAAATACGTCATGAATTTATCTCTATCAGATCCACTGTCGAGCAATACAACGTATGATTGAAATATGTGTTCACAATCCTTACGCGTTTCGGGAATCCGCAAAAAATCAATACCTGAAAGCAAGGTATTCAATTTTTTTGCCGCTTCTTGTCTTCGCGCTATTATACTCTTTAATTTTTTCATCTGCGCGATTCCTAAGATTGAATGCAGTTCACTTAGTCTATAATTGTAACCGCAATTGTAAAAGTAAACTCTGCCGTCCTTCTTTATGCTTCCGTGATCACGCAGTCTCTCTATTGCTTTTGCATGTTTCTCATTGTTGGTTATGATCATGCCGCCCTCAGCGGTGGTAATTATTTTTCTCGGATGAAAACTAAAACAACCCAAATCACCCATAGTCCCGCAAAATTCTCCTTTATACTTTGCCCCCATCGCGCAGGCAGCGTCCTCAATAATAAATAGATTGCGCTCTCTTGCTATTTTTCTAATTTCATCCATATCGGCAGACTGCCCAAGCCCATGAACAGGCATAATTGCCTTTGTTCGATTCGTTATTTTTCTCTTTATATCCTCTGTATCTATATTAAAGGTTTTTAAATCAATATCCGCGAATACTGGTTTTGCCCGTGTGTATTCAACGGCGTTGGCTGTCGCCACAAAAGTAAAATCAGGCACTATCACCTCATCACCATCTGATATATTTAGAGATATCAGTGCTAAATGAAGAGCAGCCGTGCCTGAATTCACGGCAATCGCGTACTTAACCCCTATATAATCCTTTGCCATATTTTCAAATTCTTCAACATACGGCCCCTTAGTCAGCCAGCCTGAATTAATGGCTTTCTTTAAATCTAAAACCTCATCGAAACATAAATCCGGATACGCTATTCTCATTTTTTCCCCTTAGCTTATTTGTACAATTATAAAGTTATACTTTAAGTAAATAATACTGTCCTATATGTTTGGCTATATTTTTTCTTTTCAGCGGTAACTCCTCTATTGATACGTAGTGATTATTAACAAGCAAATAATTAATTTGATAGCTATCGAAAATGTCCTCCAGCGGTTTTCTTAAAATCGGACAAAAGTCTTTCAATTTCTCTGGGTGAGCTAAAGCGCTCTCCGTTGAAAGGATCTTACAATTGACAAAATATGATACCGGCGAAATTAAATATAACGGTATAGTAGCTATCCGCACATTTTCACCTAAGTTATTAATATAATCCATCATCTCCCATAGGTCTTTACGAATACTCCTTTCCTCGTCTTTTAAAACCAGGCTCCTTTGAATTAACAAAGTCGGTATATACGCCAGAGCAACCGCACAAACTATAAACAACGCGCCATAAATTAAGCCATTTTGACTTTTTAAACCTCCATTAAAAAGAATAGCTAATAAAATCGCTGTGGGAACTGCTGAATATTCCAAATACCTTTCCGCTTCACCAAGAAATCTTATGGGTTTGATTAAACTAACAAAGACTGCCGCTGCTACAAGACCAATGGACCACACAAAAAGAAAATCATAAACCGTCGAGGAAACATTAACAAAACCTAAAGCGGTAGTCTTTCCAATTAAAAGAAACATTAAGAACAGCAAAAAAACAAATGGATTTGAACCAAATAATGATAGAAGAGGAACTTTCTGCAGTAAATTACAAACTTTATTTATAAAATCCGGGTTTTTATTTTGCTTACTTTTAACTCCTCGTATTTGATGAGCAAACCTGTAATCTATATTTTCTCTCCAAAAATTTAATATAGCTAAATGTCCCTTTAATACGGTTAAATAATATCCCTTTGAAATCACAATCGCGATTAAAACAGCCAAGAAAGGTATGCTAATATATATAAAATTAAAACTCCAAATGAACAAAACAACGCACAAGAAAATTAAAGCCTGCAAAGCAAACTTATGAGATAATATTAAAATAACCGACATAAAAAGGGTTAATAAAAAAAGTGATGGTTTTTGATAATGGACAGATAAAAGCATTGTAAAAAGAGTAAGTGAAAAAATCAGCTGGCTAAACGTCCTAACAGAAAGTTGGGAACTTTCGATAATAATTATTGGGGTTAAACAATAAACCAACTGAGCCATTGAAGCAATTAATAAATTACGAGTCAGAAAATAGGTAATAACAAAAACTATTATACCGTGTAAGGCGCTTATAAAAGGTGAAATCCACCATTGATTTTTTTCCAGGAAATCTTTTTTAAAAAAAGAAAGTATATATAAAAACACCGGCGGATAATCAAAGGGCCCATCAATTAAGTACTTGTCGGTCATTGTCTTGGGGAGTTTGCCGTGCTTTCTAATAATATCAGCCATTTCCATTAGTTTCCATGTATCAACTCCAAAATAGCGATTATATATTCTGGGGTATATCTGTATTAAAAAACCAATACCGGCAATAAATAAAGTAATAAATATGTTATATAGCAGTGTCATGGCCACCTTTTATATGATTACTCCTCTGCTAACTTTTTCGCGAATAAACCCTTTATAAAATAAATACCGTAAATAATATGCGTCGAAAGTATACCAAAAAAAACCAAGTACATCAATTTAATTTTCATTGCGGGAATGCTGTTCAATAGCAAGAGGCTTAAATAAAAGGCTATTGTACCAAAATAAAAACCTCTTACAGATGGAAAAATATATGATAGAAAGCCGCCCGCGATGAGTCCTATATCAAATAAGGACGGTATAAAATAGCTTATCTTAAAAGAAGTTTCAGGATACCTCTTTACGAAATACCCTCTATGCAGAGCGTAGGTTTTTATTTGATTTAAATGAGCCTTAAACAACTCTCTTCTATGATGATAAACTTTTACATCGGGATCATATACAATTTTTTTATTTAGCAGCTTTATCTTTAAACATAGAATGGTATCTTCTCCCGGCCAAAATTTAGTATTAAATCCTTTAATTTGCTCAAGCACTTCTTTTCTGGCAAATAAATTACAAGTAGGGTAATCCTCAACTTCTCTGACCTTATAAGGAATATATCTATAAGTATTAATGCCCGCGACTAACCATGAAGAATAAACGGCCCCGCTGGCAATTTGATTAATATTATCTGACGCGGGAGTTACGGCCGGCCCGCCTACAGCCGCGACCCTCTCATCCTCAAAGTGACCAACCGCGTTCATTATCCAGTCTTTTGTCGGCAGGGTGTCATCATCCAGAAAAGCAATAATTTCGCCCTTTGCCGGTTTTATGCCAATATCTCTTTTTTCAGGAGGCGTAATCTGACCTGTGGGCACTATATTAATCTTTTCGTCCCTCAGTTCCTCATCGAAAGAAAATTTCTCATCAGGCAAAACAATTATTTCGTATTTTGGATAATTTAATTGCAGGCACTTCTTAATAGACTCTTTTAAATAATCATTCATCCTGCTTACCGGAATTATAATAGAAACAAATGGAAATCTTGAAGGTTTTTTCTTAAGACGATCATAATATTTTAGAATACGCAGGCGGTAATAAATTGCAAGTGTATCAATCAACACATAATATAGCTGAAATAATCTCAGTATTTGCCATTTTTGGCGCGCTCCCAATTTTATCGGAATATCATTCACTTTATAATTAAGGTGCTTTGCCACTACAAAAATTTCGAGGTTCAAAGCGTACTCTTTTGTTATTATACGTTCTACAATATTTTTTAACGCGTTTCTCTTAAACAACATACAATCAGTATTAACATCTCTTATATTCAGATCAAAGAATTTCCTTAAAACCCAATAATATAACTTAGATAACAAATGCCTAACTGCTGGATAGACAACATTAGATTTCGGGTGAAATTTTGAAGCTACAATTATATCGGCGGCTTGTTCATCAAGCCCTTCAATAAGTTTTCTTATATCTGCTTGTTTTAAATCTAAAGCCGGATCAATAAATAAAATCAAATTTCCCGAGGCAAATTGAAATCCCCTCAGTAATGTAAAAACTTTTCCGATTTTCGGATCATAATTAACTATTTTTATCTTGTCTAAATCTATTAAGCGTTCAGACACACTCTTTCCTAAATTTAAGTTCTGTTCTTCTTTGGTAACAACAATAAATTCATATTCATAAGCTAGCGCATTTAGTACTTCAATAATTTCACTTATCTTAGATAAAAGCAGTTTTCCTTCAACAGAGAAGGGCATAATAATTGAGATTTTTATTTTACTTTCTTTCATGTCCTCACCATCTTTTTAGATATGCTTTAAGAAAATTCCAGATGTAATTAAAGGGTATTTTTTTTAAATTAACTTTAAATAATTCTCTATCAGCAATTTTTCTAATGTTTTTTTGTACTTTTTTTCTTTTTTCTAAAGTTAACGATAAATTAGTTATGTTCCAGCCAATCGCCTTTATTATAGCCTTGGCATTAGACAACTTTCCCAGAATAAGAAACATCATGCTAATCAGTAAACATAATAATATATGTATAGGCAAAATTAGAATAATACTGCCTAAGGCTAAATTTTTAAGAAGAGCGCAAATTCTATTTTTAAAAGAGTGGTAATCAATTAAATCTGAATTAAGCTTTAATGACGTCCCGCTGCCTTTATGATAAACTACTGACTTTGGGGAAAACAAAATCTCATACCCGGCCAGCCAGACTCTCCAAAAAAAATCAGTCTCTTCAAAATAGCAAAAGAAATCAGAATCAAAAAGTCCGGTTTTCGCGACAACCTCCCTTTTAACCATGAAGGAAACTCCTTTAGGAGAAAAAACTTTTTTTACGTGATCATATTGGCCTTTATCTTCTTCAAGATAACCTACATGATAGATAAAACCCGTCTTTGTAAAATATGACCCAAATGTATCATATTTTTGAGGTTCATCCATCAATAACAATTTGCTGAATGACACGCCTATTTTTTTATCCGATTTAAGGGTTTTTATTAACTCTTCTATAAAACAATTTTCTCCCTCAGTATCATTATTAATAAAAAGTAAGTAATCACCTTTAGCCGATTTATACCCTATATTATTAGCTTCAGCAAAACCAAGATTTTTTTTATTTTCAATTACTACTACATCCGGGTAATTATCTTTAATAAAACTTATAGAATCATCGGTTGATCCATTATCTACTACAATAATCTCACAATTGGAATATGTCTGTTTTTTTAAAGAAGCTAAGCACTTCTCTAAATGTTTTTTTCCATTGAAATTTGCTATAATAACAGAAACTGTACCCATTTATGGTAAACCGATTTTTCTTTTAATTGCTTTTGGCTAAACTATTTCTATGCTTCTTGAGCACTTTTTCTATATATCCCAAAACATCTCTAGCCGACTTATCCCATGATAATTCCCTTGCCCACATCAGCGCGTTACCGGCAAGCTTATTTCTCAACTCATCGTCGCTAAGAATTCTTAAAATAGATTCCGCTAAACAGTTGGGATTATTTTCTTTGACAATAATACCTGTAACGCCGTCTTTGGTAGAATCTCTAAGTCCGGTAACATTATACACCACAGCCGGCGTACCCATAGCATTGGCTTCAGTCACTATCAAGCCCCAGCCTTCCCGAACAGACGCTACCACAATTAAATGAACACGGGCCATCCGTTTTAACTTATCCTCATTGCTCAAATTATGAAAAAACTTAATGCCTTTTTCACCCTTAGCCAGTGAATATAAATGCTTTTTATATGAAGAATCACCATTCCCCACTATCCAAAGATTAAGGTTTTTTGCTTTATTTTTAGCCTTTTTATATGCCTCAATTATATGATCCACTCTTTTAGATTTTTTTAATCTGCCTACATAAATTAAAGTTGGCGTCTCTTCCTTTTTCGGCAGGGCATCCAAAGGCTTAAAGTCAATGCCCATAGGTATTGTTTTAATTTTATCTTCTTTAAAGCCTAAATTTATTAAATCTTTCTTTGTGCTTTCGGAAATAGTAATTACATCGTTACTTCTGTAGCTTTTAAGAAAAAAGGGCTCCAAGATATAACCTAATAATGAAATTGGAAATACTGATTCGTAAAACCAGACTTCCCTGGCTAACTGATTTATATGACAAACAACCTTTTCTTTCGCGTATAAATTCGAGAAAAAAGGCATTGTATTAATTTCATCAATTATTATATCGACGTTGCCTTTAAAGCGCCTCCTGTAATATAAAAAGGCCTGCCAGTAAACGGTAATAGCATTACCGGCTCTTATAATATTAACTCCATCAAGGATTTCTTCCGGTTTAGCGCCCTTAAATGAAGCGGCAAAAAAAGTAACTTTGTGTCCTGCCCGGACACAGCCTTTAGCCATTTCATGAGTTAAAACCTCTGCCCCGCCGGCCCTGGGATTTTTTATATCTCTCCAGTTCAGTATAAGAATTTTCATTTAATCTTATCGTAGTATTTTAAGATGTACATGCGGTAAAAAACCGCCAGTGTATCAAGCCATGTATGCCAGGCGTCTATCATCTTTATCCTGCCAAAACTTCTCTGAAAGTGCAGTTTTATGGGAGCTTCGACTATCTTGTAACCTAAATGATGAGCATTTACCAGAAGCTCCAGGTCAAAAGCATATCTTTTTATAAGCACCCTGGGGAAGGTATCCTTTAACACTTTTCTCTTAAAAAGTTTTATTCCGGTCTGTGTATCTCTTACCGGCAGGCCAAATAAAAGCTTTATTAGATAATAATAGCCGTTACTCATAATCTTTCTGCTCAAAGGATAATTAACCTCTGAATCAGGATGCCTCTTTGACCCGATGACAACATCTGAATTATGCTTTCTCATCGCGCTAAACAAATGCTGAACCTGCTCCGGATGTAAGTCTAAGTCCGCGTCCAGAAACACGATATAATCTCCTATCGTATAGCGAAAGGCTTTTTTTAACGCCCTGCCCTTTCCAAAGTTCACCCTGTTTCTTTTGGCACAGATATTGGTATGATCAACGGCCAGCTCTTTAATCTTCTCATAGGTGTCGTCCTTAGAACCGTCATCTATAACAATTATTTCGTAATCACAGCCAAACTCATTAAAGGTGCGCATAGTCTCCTTGATGCTTGAAACTATATGCTCTCCTTCATTATACGCGGGCATTATGATGGATATTTTATCCTTAACGTCTCTCATCTGACTCCGGCGCCTTCTTTTGCCCAAAAGTAAAAATTAACAACGCCGCGCATATAATTACACCGCTTACAGCCAGCGTCTTTATCACCATAGAAAGTGACTGTCTGAAAAAATTTAATAAAACCAGGTGCATAATAGCGCCTCCCAACAGCACCCAGAGCACTTTAACCCTATGAGCGGCAATGTTATAATAAATCAAGATAGTAATCAAAGCGTAAGGGATAAAGGCAAAAACGAAAATCCTTAATAATGCCGGAACGTCCGCGCTATAGGCGCTCTTTAAAACCAAGCTTACTAAAAAATCAGCCAAAGTACATATAATAACGGCTGCCAAGGCGCAAAGAGTAAAGCTGTATTTCAAGGTTGTCTTTAAGAGCGGCAGCGGACATTTCCTGTCGGCGCAGGCGGCAGATACCTTGGGAAACATACCAGCGGCCAGGGCCAGGGGTAGATAAAATATTGTCCTGCCTAAAAGTGAAGCTGAGGAATATACGGCAGAACCTTCAATAAAATAGTGCTGAACAATCAAAATATCTACAAAACAAATAATATAATTAAATAAAAAAGCTACCACTATCCACCAGCTCGTTTTATAATAATCAATCAAGTTATCCCTAACGGGGTTCTCCTCGCCAAAGAATACATCTTTAAGCCAATAAAAAATCAAAGCAAAAATTAATATATAAGCTATGATAGAAGCGCTTATCGCTCCCGTTACATTAAAGCCAAGATATATCAAAGAACAACCTATGGTAAATCTCAATGCGGCAAAAATAATCATACTTAATGACCACTGCTTAAATCGCTCCATACCCTGCAAAGCGCCGTAAACCACCGGCACAACAACCGATAAACACATTAGAAAACCGGTAACCATAACAGCCGTGACCTCACCAGGTCTGTTTAAAATGGAAGCAATTTTCCCCGCGAACGGCAAAAAAACAATAAAGACCGCGAGCGCTATAAGTGAAATTTTACCAAGAGTGTGAACTAACAAATACGAAACCTTGCTGACTTGGCCGCTGGCGCGGTAGTGTGATATCTGTTTTGAAATCATAGACAGCACCGACATCCCCAAAACACCAAAAATCATACTCAGTGTAAACAATGAGTACATAAAAGCAAAATCACCTTCCATCAATTTGCGATTGGCTACAATCTGAAGGAGAAAATTGAACGAACCGCTTACTATTGTAGCTAAAAACATCAAACTACTGTGTTTTAATAAATCATTTTTTATTTTATCGTCAGAAAAGTTCATTTGTCTTTATTAAACCAGCTTATCGTCCTAAGCAGGCCTTCCTCCAGTTCTACCGTTGGCCGCCATTTCAGCCGCCTCCCGGCCAAAGTGATATCCGGCCTTCTTATTTTGGGGTCGTCTATCGGCAATTTCTTAAAAGATATCCTGCTTTTTGAGTCTGTTAGCCTGATAATCAATTTAGCCAGCTCCAGCATGTTCATTTCGCGTGTACTGCCTAAATTAAAAGGGCCTGTTTCCCCTGAACACATAAAAGCATATATAGCCCTTACCAAATCTTCAATATAACAAAAGCTCCTTGTTTGCTTCCCGCTTCCAAAGATTGTTAACGGTTTATCAGAAGAAGCCTGCTTTATAAAGTTAGGAATGACCCTGCCGTCATCACTTCTCATCATCGGCCCATATGTATTAAATATGCGGCAAATCTTCACGTTTAATTTGTGCTTTTTATGATAAGCAATCGTAATTGCCTCTGCAAAACGCTTAGACTCATCATAAACACCGCGCGGACCTAAACAGTTAACATTGCCCCAGTAAGTTTCCGGCTGAGGATGTACCAGAGGATCTCCATAAATCTCAGATGTGGAGGCCAAAAGAAAAACGGCTTTCTTATTTTTAGCTATACCCAGGGCATTATGTGTCCCCAGAGAATTAACCTTGAGAGTTTTAATAGGATAGTTCAGGTAAAATACCGGAGAAGCCGGAGACGCAAAATGCAGGACATAATCAATCTTCTCTTTGAGTTTTATAGATATAGTTATATCGTGCTTCTTGAAAACAAAATTCTTATTTCTAAGAAGTTCTTTTATATTTTTTTTTCTTCCGGTAAGAAGACTGTCAAGGCATATAACTTTGCAGCCCTTACTGAGTAAAAATCTGCACAAGTGAGCTCCAATAAAACCCGCGCCGCCTGTAATAAGAACCGCTTTCATGTCTTGCCCTCAAAATATTTAACTGTTTTAATTAAGCCCTTCATAAAGTTACTTGTCGGTTTGTATTTCAAAATTTTTCCCGCTTTGCTTATATCAGCAAGAGTATGTTTAACATCTCCCACTCTATGAGGCAAAAACACCGGTTCTATATCTTTGTTGGTTATTCCTTTTAAAATTTCTACTAACTCTAAAACGCTATGTCTTTTTCCGCTTGCAATATTAAACGCTTCCCCATTTAAACCCGATTTATTCATAGCTAAAATGTTAGCCGCGACCACATCGCCAACATAAGTAAAATCTCTTGTTTGTTTTCCATCATCATGAATCGGCGGTTTTTTATCACGCAGCAGACTAATTATAAATTTAGGAATAGCCATCGCGTATTTGGACTCAAGAGGCTGCCTCGGTCCATACACATTAAAATAACGAAGTACAACAGTAGACAGCTTATATTCATTTGAAAATAATCGGCAATAATATTCTCCGGCTAATTTTGATACACTATAAGGCGAAATAGGATTTTTGGGCATATCTTCCAAAATAGGCAGCCGCTTAACTGCTCCATAAACAGAGCTTGATGAAGCAAAAACCACTTTTTTAACTTTATTATGTTTTGCGGCCTGCAAAACATTTAAAGTACCCTGCATATTGACCTTATCGAATTTTAAAGGATTATCAATAGATTTAGGAACTGATCTGAGCGCGGCTTGATGCAATATACAATCAATGCCTCTTGAAGCTTCTTTTAAATATGCAATATTTATTATGCTTCCTTTAAAAAAGTTAATTTGTTTCAAATGTTTTTCTATATATTCTAATTTTCCCGTTGACAAATCATCATATACTGAAACTTTGTATTTTAATTTAACAAGTTTTTCTACAATGTGTGACCCGATAAATCCGGCGCCGCCTGTGATTAGCACACTTTTCATGTTATCCTTTATAATAAGCTATTGTTTTTTTCAAGCCCGTTATAAAATCAATTTTCGCTTTGTACTTTAAAATTTTTTTAATTTTTGAAATATCGGCCGCCGTGTGGTATACATCACCCGGCCTTGGAGGCATAAAAGCCGGTTTAATCTTAACCGACAGAAGCTTTTTTAAATAATTGACTATACTTAATACGCTGCAATTTTTGCCGGAGGCTACGTTGAAAACCTCGCCCGGGGCGTCTTTTGTCCTTGCGGCCGATAAAGCGGCATTTACAATATCTTCTATATAAACAAAGTCCCTTGTTTGCCCGCCATCTCCATAAACAGGCGGCGATTCGTTCTTAAGCATACAACTTATAAATTTAGGTATAACGGAGGCATACTGGCCTGCCAGTGACTGCCTGGGGCCATAGACATTAAAAAACCTTAAGCTTGCCGTAGGTAAAGCGTAAATAGTAGAAAATAGTTTACAATAATATTCTCCTATTAATTTCGACACTCCATAGGGCGATATTGGCTTTGTATCGCAATCTTCTTTGACAGCTATGTTTTCTACTTGGCCGTAAACAGCGCTCGAAGACGCGAAAACAACCTTTTTCACGCTGTTCTCCTTCGCGGCCAAGAGAATTTTTAGCGTGCCTGTAACATTTGTTTCGTTATACTTCTTGGGATTTGCTATCGATTTGGGGACAGAAACCAGGGCCGCGAGATGAATTACATAATCAATATTTTTTAAAACTTTCATTAAGAGTTTGTAATTCGTGATGCTTCCTTTAACGACATCTAATTGTGTTTTATTCGCGATTTTGGATATATTTTCCTGTTTGCCTGTTGAAAAGTCATCAAGAATTACAACTTTATGTTTTCTCTTTAATAAACTCTCTACAACGTGCGAACCTATAAACCCCGCTCCTCCCGTAACCAAATAATTGCTCATATTTTTATTACCTTGTTTTGATTTCTATTATCTCCGGTATTTTTAATAATATTGCGCGTATCAATAATCAAGGTACAATTTTTAAGCAGGAGATCATATCTGACATTGCTATGGTCTGTTATTATAACCGCGCAATCATACTTTTTAAGCTGGCGCGCGTTAAACCGGACAGATTTTAAGGTACTGTTTTTAAGTTTTAAACTTTTGACAAACGGATCATAATATGAAACATTTGCTTCTCTTTTCATCAAAAGTTCAATAACATTTATTGCCGGTGATTCTCTGGTATCCCCAATGTTTTTCTTATAACTTACACCCATTATAAGAACTCTGGAATTTTTTATCTTTTTTCCAGCTTTTTTGAGGGCGGCGGCAATCTTTGAGGCCACATAATTGGGCATAGATCTGTTAATCGTGTGCGCCAAATCAATTATATTATACGCTTTATAACCGGCTACCTTTGCTTTCCAGGATAAAAATATCGGATCGGTCGGCAGGCAGTGGCCGCCAAGCCCCGGCCCCGGATAAAAGGCCATAAAGCCGAAAGGTTTAGTACTAGCCGCCTCTATTACCTCCCATACGTCAATATCCAACTTATGACATATCTTATTAATCTGGTTAATTAAACCAATATTTACACTCCTGAAGGTATTCTCGAGCAATTTACTCATCTCCGCCGCTTCTGACGAAGAAACCGTTACTACCTTTTTAAATATTTGCTTATAGAGCCCTGAAGCAGCCGCGCCTGAGTCAAGACTTACTCCTCCTACAACTTTAGGTATCTTTTCAAGAGTAAATCTTTTATTTAAAGGATCGACTCTTTCAGAAGAAAAGGCCAGGTAAAAATCATTATCAATTTTAAGGCCTGATTTTTCTAATGCCGGAAGAACCACTTCTCTGCTTGTACCCGGATAAGTTGTGCTTTCTAAAACTATAAGTTGAGACTTCCTAAGATATTTCCGTATACTTCTAACACTTTTTCTTATAAACGAAATATCTGGTTCACCTGTTTTGCTTAGGGGTGTCGGCACACAGACAATGATTACATCGCAATCCGCGAGAACCTTTTCATCCGAAGTCGCGGTAAAGTTCTTACCAAGAAACCTCCTAAGCTCTTCTGAAGAAACATCTTCTATGTAAGACCTGCCCTTCTTTAGCTCATTTATTCTTTTCTTATCAATATCAATAACACGGACATTAAAACCTTTTTTACAAAAAAGCATGGCCAGCGGCAAGCCGACATAGCCGGCCCCGACAATACCAACATAAGCTTTTTTTGATTTTATCTTCTGCTTCAAGCGTCTCATGCGATCTTCTCCCTCCAGTAGCCAAGAAGATCCTTCATGGAATCTTCAAACTTTATTTGAGGCTGCCAGCCGGTCTGCTTTACAAATTTGCTGTTATCACCCAGAAGAATCTGTACATCACTGGGCCTCATTCTGGCAGGATCCCGCTCTATCTTTACGTCTACCTTTGAAAACCCTACAATAATATCCAAAACCTCCTTAATTGAATAGGCTTTCCCGGAACAGATATTGTACGATTCTCCCGCTTCTCCTTTTTCAAGCGCCAGCCAGTAAGCCCTTACCATATCTCTTACATCCGTAAAGTCTCTCTGAGCGTCAAGGTTGCCTACCCTGATTACAGGCTCCTGCTTTCCCTTTTCAATTTTTGCAACCTGTTTGGCAAAATCACTGCAAACAAAAACTTCTCCGCGTCTCGGCCCGGTATGATTAAATCCCCGTGTCCTAACAACATTCAGGCCATAACTTTTAAAGTACTGGTACCCCAATAAGTCCTGTCCTACCTTTGAAACCCCGTACGGACTAAGCGGCCTCAGGGGGTTTGTCTCTTTTATGGGAACTTCATCTTCTTTAACATAGCCATACTCTTCAGATGAGCAGGCGATCTGGATAAAAGGATTTATGCCTACTTGTCTTATAGCTTCAAAAATGTTAAGTTGCCCTATAAGGTTGGTGGTAAGCGTCTCTGCCGGCGCCCTCCATGAAGTGGGCACAAAGGATTGCGCTGCCAGATGGAATATCCTGTCAGGACGTATTTCATCTATAACCTTTTTCACGCTATACGCGTCCCTTATATCACACTCGCTCAGTTTAACGCCTCTTTCCTCAACGTGTTCTATATTCTCTGTCTTACTGCGCCATCTCACCACGCCATAAATTTCTAAATCTTTTTTCTCAAGTAAGAAGTCCACCATATGACTTCCGACAAATCCGGTTATACCTGTAATTAGTACTTTCATTTTTCTCTCTCCTTCAATTAATACTTTTTGATCTTAAATACTCCCTCAAGGCATCCTGCCACGGCCTCATTGGGACAGCCGTAAGTTCATTAAAGCGTTTGTTGCTTAAAACAGAATGAGCGGGACGCTCGGCATATTTTTTATTGCCTGCCTCAATATAGATTTTTCTTAAATCATTTGTTTTAATAGCGGACACTTCCGCTTTTATCCCCTCGAAATCAATAATTTTTTTCGCGTAGTCATACCAACTACAAGAACCGCTATTAGTTATATGATAGGTGCCGTAATCACTTTGAGTAAATCCGCCTTTTTCGATAAGGCCGATGATACCAATTAAGGCCGCCGCCAAATCACGGGTATAAGTTGGAGAACCAATCTGGTCATCCACAATGTTCAGTTTGTTCCCGGCTTCCGCTTTTTTAATTATCTTGTCCACAAAGTTCGGGCCGTCTTTGCCATACAACCAGCTCGTCCTTACGATAACATGCCTATCCGGCAATATTTCCCTGACAGCCTTCTCGCCTGATAGCTTCGATCTTCCATATTCGCTTAGAGGGTTTATCTGATCATCTACCGCGTAAGGACTTTGTTTTTTACCGTCAAAGACATAATCTGTGCTTATATAAAGCATGGCCGCCCCGGCTTCCTTACAAACTGAGGCTATGTTTGCCGCCCCCTTGCGATTTATGGAGTCGGCAATGTTCCTCTTTGTTTCACAATCATCAACCGCGGTATAAGCGGCGGCGTGTATTACTATATCGGGGTTGACCTCAGCAAACACTCTTCTTATAGCAGACAAGTTGGTAATATCCATAACCCGATACCTGTCTTCCGGCAGTTCCTGCCGTTGAAGTTCCATAATGTCAGAGCCTGAAAAAGAATACTCACCTTCAGTTAACAACCTGCAAAGGTCACTGCCGAGCATGCCCGCGGAACCGGTGATCAAAATAATCATTTAAGGCTTCCATACTGCTTACTGTAATACTTGCGGTAGCACTGCTTTCTTTTCTTTATTTTCCGCCACCATTTTTCATTACTTAAAAACCAATCTACGGTTTCCGCTAACGCGTCCTCAAACTCATATTCAGGTTTCCATCCTAATTTTTTTAATTTAGAGCAGTCAAGAGAATATCTTCTATCATGGCCCAGTCTATCCGAAACATATTTAATTAGCTTCCGGCTTTTACCAATGTATTTTAAAATCAGTGTTGTAATTTTAATATTTGTTTCTTCGTTACCTGCCCCAATATTATAAACCTCGCCCACCTTGCCTTTATGCCAAACTGTGTCAATGGCGCGGCAGTTATCTATAACATGAATCCAATCCCTCACATTTTTACCATCACCGTAAAGTGGTAGTTTTTTATCTTCATAGGCGTTAGTTATAAACAACGGTATTAGTTTTTCGGGATACTGATAAGGCCCGAAGTTATTTGAACTGCGTGTAATAATAGCAGGTATCTTGTGAGTCGCGTAATAGGCCTTAACAAGAAGGTCGGCGGCCGCCTTGCTTGCTGAATAAGGACTATTAGGTTCAAGCGGACTTGATTCCTTAAAAGAATCTTTTAATGTAGAGCCGTAAACCTCATCTGTCGATATCTGAATATACCTCGCGACTTTATATTTTTTGGCCGCTTCCAGGAGAACATTGGTTCCGTAAATATTCGTTTGAATAAAATCACCGGCATCAAGTATAGACCTGTCAACGTGAGTTGAAGCGGCAAAGTTAATTACGCACTCACATCCCCTGGCAGCTTTTTCTACCAACTTCGCGTTGCAAATATCGCCTTTTATAAATGTATAATTTTTGCTCTCAATGTCTTTAAGATTGTCCAAATTACCGCAATATGTCAGTTTATCTAAATTAATAATTTTATAATCAGGATATTTACCAATAACATATCTAATAAAGTTAGAGCCTATAAAGCCCGCGCCTCCGGTTATCAGAATTTTTTTCATCTTTTATTTTTTTCCCTCTCAGCTACAAGATTATTAGCCTTTAACAATGAATCTATAGCCCCCGCGTCAGTCCACCAGCCATCAAGAACGTCATAGCGCATCAGGCCCTTCGCGATATAATCATTATTCACATCAGTAATTTCCAGTTCACCTCTGCCCGATGGTTTTAAAGTTTTAACAATATTATAAACTCCGGCATCATACATATATATACCGGTAACAATGTAATTGCTTTTCGGATTCTCGGGTTTTTCTTCAATGCCTACTATTTTATCTTTATTTAATTCAACAGTGCCAAAACGTTCCGGGTCCGGCACTTCTTTAATAAGAATACGAGCACCTTCTTTTTGGCCTCTGAACTTATCAACGTATGGCTTTATACTCTTTTCAAAGATATTATCACCCAAAATAACCACTATTTTTTGTCCTTCGGCAAAATGCTCTGTGAGTCCCAAGGCCTCAGCAATACCGCCTTCTCCCTGCTGATAGGTATAATTAACGTGCTTCAGGCCAAAGTCAGAGCCATTACCTAAGAGTCTTAAAAAATCACCCGCGTTATTGCCGCCGGTCACAATCATAATATCCTCAATACCCGCCTCAACCAGGGCCTCTAAGGGATAATAAACCATAGGTTTATTATATATAGCCAGCAAATGCTTATTGGTAATCTTAGTTAAAGGGTGCAGCCTGGTTCCGAGGCCGCCGGCAAGGATGATACCCTTTATCTTATCTTTACTCATAATTTTTCCTCTTTATCCCAATCGTAATATTTATTATCCACTCTAATTTCATCCGGATCCTGATGGCTGTACTCCTGATTAATTACATTTATAACTACAGACTCACCTTTTAGGCTTTTAAAGGCATGTAAAACTTTCGGCGGAATAGTAACGATGCCGAAATTTTCATCACCTAAGACAAATTCATTTATCTCACCTTTTGTAGGGCTGTCTTCTCTGGTATCAACAATAACTATCTTCATCTTACCCTTGATACAGCACATATTATCTGTTTGGAGGTTATGCATATGAAAAGCATGTTTATCTTTAACTACGCCTTCATAGGCCGTAGTCATATAAACCTGGGCCGGCTGGATATTGTTGTCGGATACTCTAAAAATTTCCATCAATCTGCCTCTATCATCCGGTATAACCTTCAATTGTTTCACGCTAACTCCCTGTATCATTAGTTTCTCCTTAAGATTTTTTACCTATACATACATATTTAAATCCAAGCCTTCTCATTGAATCCGGGTCATACATGTTTCGGCCGTCAATTAAAATGGCATCATTTAAAAGCCCTTTTATTTTTACAAAATCCAACTCTTTAAATTCACTCCATTCGGTTACAATAACCAGGGCATCAGCGCCATCCGCCGCTTCGTAGGAACTTTGGCAGTATTTAACTTCAGGCAGCACTTGAGACATTTTGTCCATCGCGTAGGGGTCATATGCCCTGATACCGGCACCATCTCTTAAGAGAGCTTTTATAATATCAATTGAAGGCGCGAACCTGATATCATCGGTATTGGGTTTAAATGACAGTCCCAAAACAGCTATTGTTTTATCCTTTATATTCCAGAGGGCGTCTTCAATTTTCTTTATAAAACGATCTTTCTGCTTTTTGTTTATTTCTTCAACAGCCTTAAGGAGCTTAAAGTCATAGCCTAACTTTTCAGAAATTTTTATAAACGCTGCCAAATCTTTAGGAAAACAAAAGCCTCCAAAACCTACTCCGGCATTAAGAAATGAACTGCCTATCCTTTTGTCCATGCCCATGCCTTCAGTAACTTTATCCACATCCGCTCCTGTAAGTTCACATATTACGGATAAGGCGTTAACAAAAGATACCTTTGTGGCTAAAAATGAATTCGCGGCATGCTTAATAAGTTCCGCGCTCTGGATATCGGTTGTTATAATCGGTGAATTAAACGGATTATATATTTCCTTAAGAATGACAGCGGCTCTTTCAGTCTCAACACCTATTACTATCCTGTCCGGCCTGGTAAAATCGTTTATCGCTGAACCTTCTTTTAGAAATTCCGGGTTTGAAGCTACGTCAAACTCAATATCTTTCTTAAGGTTTCTCGTGATTGTTTCCTTAACGCGCTGTCCTGTCTGCACAGGTACGGTACTTTTATCAACTATCAGGCGGTATTCATCCATATTAAGAGCGATTTGCTTTGAGACATCCTCAATGCACGATAAATCCGCCTCACCGTTAGCCTTAGGCGGCGTGCCAACGGCAATAAATATAACTTCAGACTTTTTCACCGAATCTTTTAAATCTGTCGTAAAAAATAAGCGCCCGGCTTCAACGTTTCTTTTAACAACATCTTCTAATCCCGGCTCATATATAGGCATCTTGAACTTATTTAACATCTCTATCTTTTTTTTATCGTTATCAACACAGATAACATTATTGCCTAAGTCCGCCAGGCAGCTGCCCGTAACCAAACCTACATAACCTGATCCTACTACACATACCCTTTTCACCATTAATCCTCCGCTGATTGCGAACCAATTTTAGGCGCGTGATAAGAGGTTACCCATTCAATTGGAAAATCAGGAAACGCTTTAGGCTTAAATACCAGCCAGATAGTTTCCGCGTCCTGCATATTCCAGATTAATTCCGCCGTCCAGCAGTGTAAATCTCTTATGAGCGCGTATTCTTGTTCCACCAAATCATTTTTTTGAAAGTCATACCTTTCATAAACACCAACTGTCCATTTAGGGCTTAAAGTATAAGTCGCCTTTAAAGTGCCTTCGTGATACTGTGACGCTTGAGTATATCTTGAACCTACCTCCAGCATCCATTTACTTTTTTCAGCTTTTGCCCTCGCGTTAAAAATCTCAAAATCCTGCGAATAGGGATTATAGTTGGCGTCAAAGATAAACTCCAGCCATCTCCTCGGCTGCAACGTTAACCTGTTAGCAATATTTGAAAACTGATGACCCTCTATCTGAGGATAAAAGTTTACGCTTGATCTCAAACTCAATAAATCAATATTTTCCTTATCAAAGGTACCCTCTTCGTACCACTTGGTCTGCAGTTTATTTTCCACCGCGAATGTATAATATTTCGCCTTTGTGTACGTATCTATCCCATCAAACTGCCCCATTTTGCTAAAAATGCTGGTAGGCTCATGAGCGTAAGCATAGCTGATAGAGGGTGAAATCAGATGTCTTAGCTTATTTATCTCAATCCCGAAAAAGTCGGTCTCCACATCAAATATCCTGAACACTTTGGTTGTCAGATTATAGCCTGAATACCATTGCCCTCTAAAAAAGTCGGTGTCATTACCACTCTCGTCTTTGGTATAAAAGGTCTCAATGTGACCTATATAGGGAGTAAATTCCAGCCAGTCAAGATATCCGATCAGTCTCGTAGGATAGCTGAACTTGTTGTCAGTATGAAACCTGACAGCATCCGTATCTTTCCCTGTAAAGGCCTCTTTTTTGTTAAAATTATTAAATCTATATTCTGAAGTATAATAAAATCTGGTTTTACCTAGTTTATAATTGTTTATATTATACTTTATCTCGGGTAGTGTTTCGGTTATGTTTCTAAAATGATTGACGCGCTTGCGCATCAGAAAACTCAGGGAGTAATGCGCTTTTTTTCTCGTTGCTAATATATATGAGGCAGGTAAGGGATTCAGTACATAGTCCCTATAAAAATAGTCTTTTATAAAGGCCTGGTCGCTATATTTATGCAGTTCCAGATAGGCCCCTGTATCCTTATCGATAGTTAAATTGTGTTCCAGGCTTACCCTATACTTGTCATGCTCGGCAGGCTCATGTTCTTTAAGGTGACGGCTTCTTTCCTGAGTATAATAGGTCTTCAGCAAGCCCTGTCCGAACTTTTCGGCGTTGTACTCAACATCCACCCCCCCGCCAAAACCTAATTTTTCCCGCCAGTCAACGCGAACCCAGCCTTTAAACCTCTCATCAAAATAATACCTCCAGGCGGTCAACAGGAAGTACCCCCACTCTTTATCTTTTCCGGGAATTATTTGAACCTTAGGCCTGTTTTCTTTCAGGGAATGCGAATAATAAGGAAAATACATAACCGGAATGCCGCCCACATAAAAAACTACGTTTTTAGCTGTTATTCTTTCATTTAAGTAGATTCTAATCTTCTTGGCTTCAATTCTATAGTGAGGAATTTCGAACTCACAGGTTGTAAAATACCCTTTTATAGCCAGAAGCTCCTTATCCGAAAGCTTTTCTATTGTAGCGGCTTCTCCGAATATTTTTCCGCTATGAAAATCTCCGTGGATAAGCGTTCCTTTTTTAGTCTCAAGGTTATAATAAACTTTGTCCGCGCTGAAAACTTCATCCCCTTTATATAAAAAAACTCTGCCCGCCGCGTAGACGTCTTTACTTTCCGGATATACTATTACTTTATCAGCGGTAATCCTAACATTTTTGTGCTTAATAACAACATTACCCAGAACCTTTACTTCGCCGGAACCCTCAGAGTATTCTATCCTGTCGCCCTCACAGTCAACCGGCACGCTTTCATCATACATTTCACTATGAACAATGTCAAAGAACAAAAAAACAAAAATAAATCCTGAGATTAAAAAGAAGATGGGCTTTTTTCTGTCTAACATTACTAAATTAATTAGTTTTTGCCTTCTTGAATATTTCCGGCTCCGGAACTTTTTTCCAATCTTCCAGAAATTTTTTTATACCGGTATCAGTTAGAGGGTGTTTAATCAACTGCTCTATCACTTTGTAAGGAATAGTGGCAATATCAGCTCCGGCCATCGCTGCCTCCAGAACATGCACGGGGTGGCGGATACTGGCTACAATAATCTCGGTTTTAAAGGCGTAATTATCATATATCTTTCTAATGCGGCGGACTAAATCCATTCCCGTATGCGCGATATCATCCAGCCTGCCGATAAAGGGGCTGATATAGGCGGCTTTAGCCTTAGCGGCCAAAAGGGCCTGAAGCGGAGAAAAGCATAAGGTTACGTTACTTTTTACACCTTCACCCGCTAAAGTATTAACCGCCCTTAACCCATCCTTAGTCAAAGGAATTTTAATTACGATATTTTTATGAATTCCCGACAAGCTCCTGGCTTCTCGCAGCATACCTTCGTAGTCCAGGCTGATAACCTCGGCACTGATGGAGCCATCTACCACCCGGCAAATATCCTTAAGAATGTCTGTAAAACCTCTATTCTCTCTGGAGATAAGCGTAGGGTTTGTAGTAACTCCGTCCAAAACCCCTAATTCACCGGCTTTCTTTATCTCTTCAATATTAGCTGTATCAATAAAAATCTTCATCTCTCCCCCTGCTTTTTCTTCTCTTATATTAGCTTGACACTATAACATAAGTTAAATGTAAATTCAACTTAAATCTGCATAGCATATCGGGTTATGCAATTATTTATTTTTTTTCGACGCGGCTAATATTGATGCCCCAATAACCCCTGCGTCTTCGCCCAATTTGGCGGGAACAATTTTTACCTTGCTGGCGGGATTTGGCATTGCCCTTTCGAAGACCGTCTTTCTAATAGAATCAAACAGCGGTTTTCCTGCCAAAGAAACACCGCCGCCTATAATTATAACTTCCGGATTTAACAAATTAATCAGGCCGCTCAAAGCAACTCCGATATATTGGCCGGTTTTCTGCCATACCAGAATTGCCGCTTTATCTTTGAGTATAGCAGCTTCTGATACAATTTTCGGAGTCAGCATATTCAGTTTTCCCTCTACCAACTTATACATTTTTGACTGTCTATTGCCAGTGGCCAGTTTTTTTGCCATCCGAATTATATAACGATTGCCCACGTATCTTTCCAGGCATCCCCGGCCGCCGCAATTACATTTTGGGCCCCTGACGTTTATGGGGATGTGGCCTACTTCGCCAGCGGTAAAGGATGGCCCCCTGTAAAGGCTTCCGTTTAAAATTAGCCCCGCGCCCACACCTGTTCCCAGTGTAAGACAAATCAAGTTATCAAAGCCTCTGCCCGCCCCATACTTATGCTCACCCAGGGTGACCACATTAACATCGTTATCAACAGATACTTCAACCTTCAATTTATCGCTGAGAATTTTTCCCAGGGAGACCTTGTCCCAGCCCTTGATGTTGGTTAAACTGTGTATAAACCCCCGATTAAAATCAACTAAACCGGCTACACCGATACCCAGTCCGATGAAGCCGCTCTTTTTAATCTTGTTCGTCTTTAATATGTCAGAAACGGTTAAAGCCAGCTGGCTGATTAATCCTTCTCTTGTTTTATAGTTCTTGGTAGCTAAAACTCTTTTATCAACTACCTTTTTGCTATCTTTTAAAAGGGCAAATTTAACGTTAGTACCCCCCAAGTCTATTCCTATGCTATACTGTCCCGCCATCCGCCTCCTCTCTTTCTTTTTTTATAAAATTTCATACTGTCCTTTTATAAACACACGTACTGTTACGGCCTGAATTTTTTGCTTCATAAAGCGCTTGGTCAGACATATCAATCAATTGCACAGCTCCTCTGCCGTCATTGGGAAAGCAGGCTAATCCTATGCTGATAGTGGCCCTGGTAAATTCTCCTTCAGTCATAAAGTTTTCTCTTTCAATCTGTACTCTGATTCTTTCAGCTACGGCGTAAGCCCCCTCCTTATCTGTCTCCGGCAGGGCAAGGCAAAACTCCTCTCCCCCGTATCTTGAAATTAAATCTATCTCTCTCGTGTGATCCCTGATAATTTCCGATATTCTTATCAACACACTATCTCCTACCAAATGGCCATACCTGTCATTATACTTTTTGAAGTGGTCGATATCCAGCATTAATATAGCTATTTTTAAGCGGTTACTTAATGAACGCTTAATCTCTTTTTTTAAAGATTCCAAAAAGTGCCTCTTTAACAAAAGACCGGTCAAGCCGTCCGTAATAGCCAGTTTTTCAACCAACTCATATAATTTAACCTTGTGCGTCTCAAGCGCGAACTGCCCGATAACAATAGCAAACTTCTCAAAATCCTCCGGCCTGACGTTTTCAGCTATAACAACACTCCTGATTTCACCCTCTGTAAGAAGCGGTATAGCTAAAACGGTCTCTACTCTGCGGGGCAAACTAAGGCCCAGCTTCTCCGCTTCAGTTTTTACCGAAGCCATCTTAAGAGTATTTTTCTGCTGACAAACCGTTTCTATTATCTTTGGGTCATAAGTTTTCGCGTCGCTTATCTTCATCTCAATTTGAATATTATATATTTCATTGATCTGAATGGAACCTCTGATAGTCTTAATGTTAATTATCCTGCAATCATCAAACTCAAAGGTATTTTTTAATTCCGCGCACAAGATTTTAAAAATCTCATCAAATTTCAAAAACGCGCTCATACGCTTGGTAACTTCATACAGATCTTCTATATCCTTACTCTCCCTGTTAATCCCTTTATTAATGTTGTCTGACTTATCGTTTTCATCAATGAGTTTTTCAAATGCCTCTTTACTTTGAGCGATCTTTGAATTCAAATTATCCCTGCTTGCCAAAAACTTTTTTTTGTTTTCACCTACAATAAGATAAGCTGCCACAAAAAACAACAGGATGACTATAATTAAAAAAGGCCCTGCGCCAAAAAAAAACGGCACCAGGGCGCACAAGCATCCTCCAAATAATATTACAAGAGATATGGCTTTAGTGTCAAAATACGCGGATAGAATAATAGGCAGGACAGCGGCGCCGGTTAAGATAAAGAAACGGCTGTTCCCCGTCACTATAAAAAAAAAGTTCAAGGCAAAAGAAAATAAAAGTAAAAAAATAACTAAAAGGCGCATACTTTATTTCTTCCTGATTTCTTAGCCTCATACAAGGCTTTATCAGCGTCATCTATCAACTGTTCAAGGTCTCTGGTGTCTCTGGCAAAAGCAGCCACTCCCACGGAAATCGTAACTTTAGTCTTCTGGCGGCGCAGATAAAATACGCGCTCTCCCACTTTACGGCGTATCTCCTCAGCTATTCTGACAGCCTCTTTCTTGTTAGTGTCGGGCAAAACAATGGCAAACTCTTCTCCGCCGTAACGTGACACAATAGCCTTGGGGCCGGCCAGGCGCATAAACATTCTCGCCACCCCCTTAAGAACAATATCTCCGGCGATATGTCCATAGTCATCATTATATTTTTTAAAGTAATCAATGTCTATCATCAAAAAAGACATTTTATTTTCTGAGCCGGCCGTATTTTTAATTTCCTCCCTGGCCAGCTGGCGCATGTATCTTTGCACGTAACAGTTGGTTAATCCGTCAGTAATAGCCAGCTCTTCGGTTCTTTCAAATAACTTAGCGTTTCCTACGGCTACGGCGCCCAAATCGGCAATAATGTTTAATATTCTCAGGTCTTCTGATATAAAAACTTCCGGCTTCATGGTATCTAGGCGGATAACTCCGATGGATCTATCTTTACTTATCAGAGGAGTACAGATTAAAGACCTAAACTCCCTGGTTTGTTTTTTTATCGTTTCGTAATCAAACCTATAATCTTTTCTGATATCCTGGATGATCAGCGGCTGTTTTTTCCTTAAGACCCTCCTGTCAAACAAATCCGCTTCTTCGACTTTTAGGTCTTTAAGCTCTGAGTTCTTGCGAATAGAAGCAAGAATTAGTTTGTGCTTTTTCTCATCTACCAAGAAAAGCATACAGGCGTCCGCTTTGCCGATAATGTTAAAGGAATTTTTAACGATTAAGTTGGCCACCTCTGCCAGAGACAAGCTTGAACTTAAACTCTCCGTTACTTCCTTCAGGATATTGAATCTGGAAAAACTCTTTTTAAGGGCTAAGGCCTGAAGCTGATGCTGCTGGTATTCATCGCTTAAGGTATTAATATCCTTCTCTATGTCCTCTAATTCTGCTACCTGTAAACCCCGGATAACACTGTTTTTTTTATCGTTATAATATGAAATCAGCATAACCAGACAAAATATAACTAAGTGCCAATTTAGAAAAGGATCTCTGGATACAGCCACAGCCAGCGACATAAACATAGAAGCAATAGTCAGACAGATTAAAGAAGCCGTCATCCCAAAATATAACCAGGTAAGCAAAATGATAATATTAAAAGAAAAAAGAATCAAACTTATTAAATTGCGGTAGGCGTTGTTGTCTATATGCAGGGCACCTAAATAAGTCACTAACAACAGCAGGGTACAAATGATTAATAAGGATAAAGCGCCTATTTTTAAGATGTGCGGCTTTTTGCTATTCATCTTATTATTAAGTTATTACCGGCTAAGAAAAATGCGTGCACTCACCTGATATACACGCATTAAAAAAATTCCGCGATAAACAACGGACTAAACAATGCTTTTTTCCGAATCCTTATCGAAAAAGTGCGCCTTGGACATATCAAAAACTACATCCACCTTTTGATTAACTTCGGGCTTATCTTTAGCGCCAACTTTCGCGGTAAAGTAACTGTTTCCCGCGTTCAAATAGAGGATAGTTTCAGAACCCATGGGTTCTACAACCTCGACCATAGCCGTAATTGTAGCCTCTTCGGGAGCTTCGGGGATAAACAGTTTATCATGTATATCTTCCGGCCTGATACCAAAGAATGCCTCCCTGCCCTCATATCCTTCTATCCTGGAATACGTCTCTTCATTAAGCTTAACTTTAAAAGCTCCTTCATCAAAGTAGAAGGCGCCGTTTTCTTTGATAAATCTACCGCTCACAAAATTCATAGGCGGACTTCCGATAAACCCGGCGACAAATTTATTAACCGGAGAGTTATACAAATACAGCGGATCCGATATCTGCTGAACAAATCCGTCTTTTAAAACCACGATTCTCGTTCCCATAGTCATAGCTTCTACCTGATCGTGGGTAACGTAAATTATTGTTGCCTGCAGCCTCGTATATAACTTACTTATTTCAGCGCGCATCTGCACCCTTAACTTAGCATCCAGATTACTTAATGGTTCATCAAAAAGAAAAACGCGCGGCTTTCTCACTATAGCCCGCCCCACTGCCGCCCTCTGGCGCTGGCCGCCCGAAAGAGCCTTTGGTTTTCTGTCAAGAAGTTCCTCTATATTCAATATGGCTGCCGCTTCATTTACGCGTGAATTAATTTCCTTCTTGGGGTATTTACGCAGCTTTAAGCCAAAGGCCATATTTTCATAAACGCTCATATGAGGATATAAAGCGTAATTCTGAAACACCATGGCAATGTTTCTATCTTTAGGCGGAACATCATTGACCAGTTTGTCTCCAATATAAATTTCGCCTTCGGTAACATCTTCAAGCCCGGCTATCATGCGCAAGGTAGTTGACTTGCCGCAGCCGGAAGGTCCGACTAAAACCAGAAACTCTCTATCCTTTATTTCCAGGTCCATTTTATGTACCGCTTGAATGTTACCCGCGAACACCTTTGATACACCTCGTAAACTTACCTGTGCCATAAAACAACCTCTCTTTTATAATACTTGTTAATTCAACTCAAATAACCAATCAACTTATAAAGCGTACTTTTTAAGTCTTTCCTATCAACAATCATATCTATAAGGCCGTGCTTAAGTAAGAACTCAGAACTCTGAAAACCTTCCGGTAATTTTTGCTTAATCGTCTGTTCGATTACTCTCGGCCCGGTAAATCCTATTAAGGCTCTGGGCTCAGCTATAATAACATCCCCTAAAGACGCGAAGCTTGCCATAATTCCCGCCATGCTGGGATTGGTTAGAAGCGATACGTAGAGCAACCCCGCCTTCTGGTGTCTTGATATGGCAGCCGAGGTCTTGGCCATCTGCATCAGAGAAAACATCCCTTCATACATCCTGGCTCCTCCGCCGGAACCGGAGATAATAATTAAAGGTAACTTCTTTTTTGTTGCCTCCTCCGTTACCCGGGTAATTTTTTCTCCCACAACAGACCCCATGGATCCCATAATAAACCTGGAGTCGGTTACGGCAACCATCAACCCCTTGCCTTCAATCTTGGCCTCTCCGCAAACAGCTGCGTCCTTTAAGGCAGTCTGGTCTTTAGCTTCCTTGAGCTTGTCCTCGTACGACCTTGGCCCCTCAAACTTAAGGGGATCCAGTGACTCCATCTCTTTATCATGCTCAATAAAAGAACCTTTATCAAAAAGCAGGTCTATTCTCTGTCTTGCCGACAGCTTGAAGTGATAATCGCATTTGGAGCAGACGACTAAATTTTCCTGCAACGTCTTATTGTATATAATTGCTCCGCAATCTTCGCATTTAGTCCATAAACCGCCCGGAATCTGCTTCTTTTTTATCTGAATCTTGGCATATTTAGGCCGTCTGCTAAAAAGTGACATATATCCACCGTTTAATTAAATAACTGCCTGATGTCATCAAAAGGCGCAGTTTCTCAATGTTATCAGCTTATCTTCTTAATGTCAATAAACTTTCTCACCAAACTCCGAAAAGCAAAAAGCGCGCCTACACCCACACTAAACCCCGGCAAAACTTAAGCCATGGAGCCCACGGAGGGATTCGAACCCACTACCTGAGCTTTACGAAAGCCCTGCTCTACCAAGTGAGCTACGTGGGCATATTGGCAAATGGCAAGTAGCCAATGGCGAATAGTTAAGAGTTCACAGTATAAACTACTTGCTATTTGCTATTGGCTACTTGCCATAGGCCATAAGCCATTAGCTAAATTGGTGCCGCAGGGCGGAATCGAACCGCCGACGCCGGGATTTTCAGTCCCGCGCTCTACCGACTGAGCTACCGCGGCATAGTTAGCGTTTAGCGAATAGCATATAGCGTATAGAAAAAATTTTGTTTTTCCTATCCGCTATGCGCTCTACGCTATTTCTCTAATGAACATTTGCCCAGTACCACGGCGGGTACTGGGCACTCACCACTCACTCGATGGCGTGCCGCGTACCCGATTGAAATGAGTGGTTCGTGGCGGGGACGACGGGATTCGAACCCGCGATCCTCAGATCGACAATCTGATGCGTTAAGCCAGCTACGCTACGCCCCCGAAAAATTATATACTAACAACTAAACATGGTGGGCAGTACAGGGCTCGAACCTGTGACCTCGTGAATGTAAGTCACGCGCTCTTCCAGCTGAGCTAACCGCCCGGATTTACTATATTTAATTATTTAAACATATTGACCGCCGGCTGTCAATTATTATTCAACGGTCACGCTCTTAGCCAGATTTCTTGGCTTATCCACATCACAACCCCGCTTAACCGCCATATAATAAGCCAGTATCTGAAGCGGCACGACGGTAATAATGCAGGATAAGTCTTCATTTACCTTTGGCACATAAATTACCATATCAGAATATTTTGCAATTTCTCTATCCCGTTCGGTAGCGACAGAGATAACAATGCCGGAGCGGGCTTTAATCTCCTGGATGTTCGACATCATTTTTTCATACACATCGCACTTAACAGCTATACAAACAGAAGGAAGCTTCTCATCCACCAGGGCAATCGGCCCATGCTTCATCTCCCCGGCGCCGCAACCTTCCGCGTGAATATAAGAAATTTCTTTCAGCTTTAAAGCTCCTTCTAAAGCAGTCGGATAATTGATATTTCTGCCAAGGTATAAAAAGCTATTAACGCCTTTATATTTTTCCGCGCACTTTTCAATCAAACTTGTATCTTTTATTATCTTTTGCACTAAAGCCGGCATCTCCATAAATTCACCTACCAGCCTTCTCTCTGTATTCCTGCCTATTATCCTCTTAATAAAGGCCAGGTGGACGGCTAAGAGATAAAAGATGGAAACCTGAGCGAGATAGGCTTTAGTCGAAGCCACTCCAATCTCAGGGCCGGCATGGGTATAAATTACACCGTCAGACTCCCTGACAATGGTTGAACCGACCACGTTGCAGATTGATAAGATTTTTATTCTCTTATGCCTGGCCAGCTTCATAGCTGCCAGCGTATCGGCTGTTTCCCCTGACTGACTGACAGCGATAAGCAACTCCCGCTTATCGGCGAGGCAGGCCCGCCCGCCGGCAATCCGGCTTCTATATCTGTATTCGCTGGAGAAATCAACTTCAACGGAAACACCGGCATACTTTTCTATTAAGTATTTCCCGATTAATCCGGCGTGCCAGGCCGATCCACAGGCAACAATGGTTATCTTTTTGATACTTTTTAACTCTTTTGTACTAAGATTTATATCGTCAAAAAATATTCTCTTCTTTAAATCTATTCTCCTGTGGATTATGTTCTCAATAACCTGCGGCTGTTCTTCAATCTCCTTAAGCATAAAGTGCGGATAACCGCCTTTCTCGGCAGCATTTATATCCCACTTTATTTTCTCAGTTTTCTTCTCTACTAAACGGCCTTTTATATTTTTTACCGTCACTTTTTTTTCATCCAGCACCGCTACTTCATAATCATCAAGATAAATAACGTTTCTGGTATAGGTTAATATAGCCGGCACATCGCTGGCTACAAAGTTTTCTTCCTTGCCCAGGCCGACTATCAAGGGACTGCCGCACCTGGCAGCCACTACTCTGTGAGGTTCATTTTTGCATATAACGGCAATGGCATAAGAACCCTTCAGCCTTTTTATGGCGGATAAAACAGCTTTCTCAAGACTGCTCTTATAGTACTTTTCTATCAGATGAACGATGACTTCCGAATCCGTCTTGGAAACAAACTTATGGCCTTCTTTTTTTAAGGCGTCTCTTAATTGTTGGTAATTCTCAATAATACCGTTGTGGACAAGCGCAATCTCTTTCCGGCAGTCTAAATGAGGGTGGGCATTTCTGATGGTGGGCTCTCCATGAGTAGCCCAACGGGTATGGCCTATACCAACCGTGCCTGAAAAACTCGTTTTATTTAAAGCGGAATCAAGAAACTCAAGTTTGCCTTTTCTTTTGGCGGTGATAAGCTTGCCTTTTTCTGATATGGCAACTCCCGCGGAATCATACCCGCGGTACTCAAGCCTGCGTAACCCGTCAATTAATACAGGGATTACCTCTTTTTTTCCTGCGTATCCAACAATTCCGCACATAAGCCCTTAAATGATTTGGCGTCCCCAAGGGGATTTGAACCCCTGTCGTCGGATCGAAAATCCGATGTCCTGACCAGGCTAGACGATGGGGACGTAACAATTTTTTTGGTGGGCCGTACTGGGCTCGAACCAGTGACTCTCTCCTTAAAAGGGAGATACTCTACCAACTGAGTTAACGACCCTTACCATCAAAAACAAGACGTATTTATAGTTGATTTTAATAATTTTGTCAACAAGATATTTCAAATATCTGTTTATTTTTTCCAGAATTCAGGGACTAAAAGTATTATAATTGTGTATATCTCGAGCCTCCCAAGAAGCATACACCATAATAACAGCCACTTAGCTAAAATCGGAAGATGGGCAAAATTTTCCGTAGGCCCAACAGTTCCAAATCCGGGACCGATATTTCCTATACAGGAAGCAACTGCTCCAAAAGATGTCACCATATCAATACCCATTGCCCCAAGCAGTATACTGCAAATAACAAACAATCCAATATACAATGCTAAAAAGCCCATTATGCTTCGCAAAACATCATCTGAAACAACATTTGAATTAATCTTTATCTGGGCAACACTTCTGGGATGAATTAATTTGAAAAGCTCTCGATAACAATATTTAAAAGCTATAATAATACGTGAGCATTTCATTCCACCACCGGTTGAACCTGCGGACGCGCCTATAAACATGCAGATAAAAAGGATTATATGGCTCACCCCGGGAAATATCTCATAATCAGCAGTGGCATATCCGGTAGTTGTCAATATAGAAATTACCTGGAAAAATGCATATCTGAATGACTTTTCAACAGTCTCATAAACAGAGCCATAGGTATTAACCATAATAAGCACTGTGAATATTAAAATTATTATAATAAAAAAACGGAATTCAGTATCTCTCCAGAATGCAAGGGGCTTGCCTCTCAACAACTGATAATAGAGAGAAAAATTGATCCCTGCCAGCAACATGAAAAAAGCAATTACATAATCAATATATGCACTGTCGTAATATGCAATGGATGTATTTTTAGGTGAAAATCCGCCTGTTGGCATAGTTGTAAAAGCATGGGATAAAGAATCATAAAAGCTCATTCCGCCGCCCAGAAGAAAAATAACCTCTATAACAGTAATCCCTGCGTAAACTGCCCAGAGTATCTTTGCAGAATCCGCAAGTCTTGGAGTAAGCTTATCAGGCACAGGGCTTGGCACCTCAGCTTTATACAGCTGCATACCACCTACACCAAGAAAAGGAAGGATGGCAAGAGTCAGAACGATAATTCCCATTCCTCCAAGCCATTGAATAAAACTGCGCCACATAAGTATGCTCAGAGATACTGCTTCAATATTTGTCATTACTGATGATCCGGTTGTTGTAAAGCCGGAAACAGATTCAAAAAAAGCATCTGTAAAAGATAAAAATGTGTGCCCAAGAAAAAATGGGAAAGCACCAAACAAGCCTATGGCAGTCCAGCCCAAAGCTACAATAGCAATCCCTTCCCGCTGACTTAAAAAATCAATCTCGGACTTCCTACCCCAAAAAATCAAAAAAAGGCCTGCAATCAGTGTAATTGCTATTGATTCAATAATTGGTATAAGCTGACCATCCTTATAATGAAAGCTAAGGGCCAAAGGGAGTGTCATTGCAAAACACAGAAATACTAATAATATACCAATTGTTTTTGAAATATATTGCCAACGCATTTAGAAAAATTCCAGTTTTACTGTAAGCAGCTTTTCAAGTTTTTGTATATCTTCTTTTTTTGAAAATATAATAATTCTATCATCAGGTTCCACAACACTTTCTCCTGAAGGAATTATTATTTCATCTTCTCTTATTATACATACAAGTATGGAACCCTTGGGAAAAGCAATTTTTCTTAATGGTTTTTTTGTAATACCTGAAGTCTTTAATGCAACTGCTTCAATAAACTCTGCTCCCTCACCAAATACTGATACAGCAGACAAGACTTTACCTTTTCTAATGTCTCTCAGTATTGATCTTGCTGCTGAAAGTCGTGGGCTTACCACCTGATCAAGTCCAATTGTTTTCATAAGCGGAAAATAATTTGTCTTGCTGATTTTTGTTATTGTACTATGAGCACCCATCTCTTTTGCAAGCAAAGAGACAAGGATGTTTGTTTCATCAATATTTGTTGTGGAGACAACTACATCTATTTCACTCACATTCTCTTCTAAAA
>JAGLLT010000019.1 GCA_023140385.1 Candidatus Omnitrophota bacterium | reverse complement strand
GACAGAATATCCTGCTCTAAAAAGTTAAATGAATTAAGCGACCTGATGATAGACGGAATCTGGCTGACGAAACTTAAATTTGACCAGAAGGTTTTGGTGATAGAGGGAAAAGTTTATTCAGAAAAGGGCAATGAAGAAGCCCTGGTGGGTAACTTTATGAATAACATAAAAGGCCATAAGTATTTCTTTGGCGACTTCAAAGACATTGAGTTGAGGATTATAAAAAGAAAAGAAGGCGGCATGGAGTATGTTAGCTTTGTTGTGTTTTGCTCGTTAAAAGAAAAGGTTTTAATGGATGAATCTGGAAAGTCTTAAAGAGGATAAATCCCAGCAGATTATTCTTAGTATATTCGCGGCTTATGTGTTAGCCGCCGCTCTATTTTATTTTATATTTTTAGGGCCCAGGTTTTCAGCTTTAAAAGAGGTTAAAGCAAGTGTGAATGAAAAAGGGGCCGGCTTAAATATGAGCGGGGACTGCGAGAAGCAAAGGGAGAAAATAGAAGAAGCAAAAAAGAAGATTTCAAAACTGAAAAGCAAGATTAACTACTACGAAAGGATGCTGCCCACGGAGAAAGATATTCCTTATCTGCTTCAATATCTTTCAGGAGCGGCCAAGCAAACCAACGTCAAACTGTTTCAGATTGAAAAAAAGGCGGAAATAAAGGCTGAAAAAGAGCAGGCCATATATGCTACCGTGCCCCTTGCCCTTAAGCTTAAAGGCGGTTATCATAGCATAGGGCTGTTTATAAACAAGCTTGAAAACGCGGAACGGTTTATGAAAATTCAAAGTTTTGAGATAAAAAGTAACGACAAAGCGCGACATGAGCATAAAGCCGATATATTGGTTTATACCTATATGCTGATAAAAGAAAATGGGGCAGATGATGAAAGTTTATAATCTGCTCTTGTTTCTACTAATATATATGTTTTTTACAGCTTTAAATATTTTTGCATCTGATGATAAATTCGTGTATAATAGTCATAACAAAAGAGATCCATTTATTGCTCCAGGCAGTGCTTTAGGTCAAAAGGAGGATGAGGGAGATCGGGAGCCGGGGCCTATAGATAAAAGCGGGGCGATAAAGTTAGAGGGCATAGTTTATGATCCGCGTGATGGCTCAAGAATTATTATAGACGGCCGCGTAATGAAGGTCGGAGATAAAACTGATTTTTTTGAGGTTAAGCGGATCGACCGCGATAGAGTTATTCTTGATGTTCTTGGCGAAAAAAAAATAGTGAAACTAAAACAGGCTGAAGGGGCAAAGCCGGACAGGGGCAATGAATAGATTGAGAAAAATAGGCGCGATTATCATTGTACTAGTTGTAATTTTGACAAGTTATACCGGAGGCGCGGAGGCGCGGCAAAATTTGCCTGCCGGTTCTGAATCTTCTGAGGTAAAAGTTACAATGGACTTTAAAAACGCCGACATTAAAGATGTTTTGTTACTTATTTCGGACAAGAGCGGCTTGAATATAATTGCCGGCAGTGAGGTGGAGGGAAGTGTAACTATAAAACTGCAAGATGTACCCTGGGACAAAGCCCTTAAGGTAGTATTAAAAACTCAAGGGTATGTATATGAGCGGGACGGTAATATTATCAGGGTTACAACGGTGGAAAATCTGGCCAAAGAAGAACTTCAAACAAAGATATTCGCTCTTAACTACGCGAAGGCTGAGACATTATCTGTTTCCATGGGTGAACTCTTGACCTGCCGGGGCAAGATTCAGTTTGATGTAAGAACTAACCAGTTAATACTGACAGACATAACCAGCAGCATAAAGGCGATAGCGGATATTATTGAACAGCTGGATAGCAGGACGCCTCAGATACAGATTGAAGCGAGAATAATTGAAACCACCATTGGGGAGGATAAAAGCCTGGGAATAGATTGGGAGAGTAAGATTATAGTTGATGGAGCCAGAAGGCCTACTACTTTTCCATTTAGCCAGTGGGGGCCGAGAGGCGGTCTGTATCCTGTGCCTAAATACGGCGCTGATATTGAAGCAGGCGAGATTAGCGTGACAAGCGATTTTGCTTTTACCAATGATCTGGTGCTTCATCCTAATGAGCCGTTTGAGTTTAGTTCCCTTCCAATGGCGCCCGGCGCGCTTGGCGAAAAGGAGTACTTCCAGTTTGGTACTCTGGACTTTACCGGCCTACAGGCAACCCTGGCGGCGTTATTTTCAAAAACAGACACCAACATTTTGTCTAATCCGAAAATTACCACGTTGAACAATCAGTTGGCAAGGATAACAGTGGGGACTAAATGGCCGGTGGCAACTTACTCTTATTCGGATTCGACCGGCAGATGGAACGTTTCCGGCTGGGAGTATATTGAATACGGCATTCTTCTTGATGTGACTCCGACTGTTAACGAAGACGGATATATAACATTGGATGTAAAGCCGGAGGTTAGCGATCTAACCGGCGTTGTTACCTTTGAAGGCGCCGAAGTGCCTATTATATCTACCAAGCAGGCAGAGGCTCAAGTGATGATTAAAGACGGCGAAACGCTGGTAATAGGCGGGTTGATAAAAGACAAGGTGATTGAAACCAGGAAAAAAATACCTTTTTTAGGAGACATCCCCCTGTTGGGCTTACTCTTCTCCAAAAAAGACACTGAGGTTGAAAAGAGAGACCTCTTGATATTTTTAACGCCGCATATCCTGAAAGAGGCGGGGACAATTGATGTGATTCCAACGGTACGGTTTGAGCAGGAAAGACCATCTTAATAGAACAAATTCGAGTTAGTAATTAAATTACTTAAAGACGGGTTGGATAACCTGTCTTTTATAATTATAAGGAGTTTAGAAGATTTATGGAGAGAAAAATTATAATAAGCGTTGAAAGGCAGGAGAAAAGGATAGCCATTATTGACAATGGAAGTTTGGAGCAGTATTTTTGCGAAAGGCCTGATCATACGCGCCTGATGGGTAATATTTACAAGGCTAAGGTAGAAAGTGTGGTTTCCGGAATTCAAGCCGCGTTTATTAATCTGGGGCTTAAGAAGAATGGTTTTTTGTATATAACTGATATCACCAAACCCCTTGCTGATTATAAGGAAATCATTGAAGAAGAGGCTGAAGAGTTAGAGCCTACCAGATTCAAGGAGGATGTGAGCATACAGGATGTTTTGAGGCCCAATCAGGAGGTGCTGGTTCAGGTAGTAAAAGATAACATCAGCACCAAAGGCCCGCGCCTGACAACCAATATTAGCCTGCCGGGCAGATACCTGGTTCTAATGCCCTATCAGAAATGCTTTGGCATCTCAAAAAGAATTCATAATCAGGAAGAGAGGGAGAGGCTGAGAAGCATTATAAAGGATTTCAGGCTCCCCAGGGGAGCCGGCCTTATTGTCAGAACTTTCGCGGAAGACGCAAGCAAAAAGGAGTTGATCAGGGACTTTAAGTACTTGATGCATCTTCTAAAGAGAATTAATCATAATTCAAAGAGGCAAAGCAGCCCCGCCCTGATTCATCAGGAGTACGACCTGATTTCAAGAGTAATCCGTGATTATTTTTCCGAGGATGTGGAAACTCTTATAGTTGATGATAAGAAGGAATTCGTGAGGATATCACATTTTCTAAAATTTCTTACGCCTGATTTAAAGTCAAAGCTATCTTTTTATGCGGGCAAAAAACCGCTTTTTGAAGAATATAATCTGGAAGACTCAATTGAAAGGATGCATAAAAGAAACGTTAAGCTTAAATCCGGCGGTTATATAATTATTGAACCGACTGAGAGTCTGATATCTATAGATGTTAATACGGGCCGCTTTGTTAAAAAGGGAAGCCTTGAAGAGACGGCTTTTATCACCAATAAAGAGGCGGCGGTTGAGATATCAAGACAGCTTAAATTGAGGGACTTGGGAGGTATAATAATCATAGATTTTATTGATATGCCTCAGCGGCATCAGCGCCAGAAGATTTTTCGACTTCTGCTTGAGGCCTTAAGAAGTGACCGGGCAAAAACAAAGGTTCTGCCTGTTTCCGATCTTGGCGTGCTTGAAATGACCAGACAGAGAGTGGGTAAGAGCTTAGAGAGCGCTTCTTCTCAAACGTGCTGTTATTGCGGCGGCAAAGGTTTGGTGAAGTCAATTTCCACTATAGCTATTGAGGCCTTAAGGGGCATAAAAAAGTTCTTAAGAAAGACGGAGAATAAAGAGTTAAGCGTCTTTTTGCATCCTAAGGTAGCTTCTTATATATTTAATCAGCAGAGACAGGAGTTTACTTTTTTGGAAGAGGAGTATGGCGCGAAAATAAATATAGAACCGGACGCAAATCAGCATCTTGAAGATATCAGAATTACAAAGGGTTTTAATGGAGCGCAAAAAGACAATAGAGACTTTGCTTAAGGTAATTTTTCTAATTACCTTGACAAAATAGGGGTTATTTGATATTCTACTAATTTGGTATTAATAAGGAGAAAAGAAATGTACGCGATAGTTGAGACAGGCGGGAAACAGTACAAAGTCAATAAAGGAGATGAGATAGAGGTAGAATTTCTTAATAAAAAGGAAGGAAGCTCTTTTAATCTTAATCATATTTTACTTGCTTCAAAGGGCAAAAAGATATATATCGGAACACCTTATATTAAAAAGGCTAAAATTGCCTGCGTTGTTTTAAAGAACGATAAAGGTAAAAAGGTGATTGCTTTCAAGTATAGAAGGCGAAAGGACTCCAAGTCAATAAGGGGTCACAGGCAGCTCTTTACAAGATTAAAGGTTAAGGATATAATTCTGGAGGAGGAGTAATCTCCTTTCATTTTTTAACAGTGAGGTAAAAACAATGGCGCATAAAAAAGGGATGGGTTCAACTCGTAACGGGCGGGATTCTATCGGAAGGCGTTTAGGACTTAAGAAGTTTGACGGCGAAGTTGTTAAGGCGGGTGCTATTATTGTAAGACAGCGGGGCAGTAAGTTTAAGCCGGGTTTAAATGTAGGCAAGGGTTCGGATGACACTCTCTTTGCCAAAAAATCCGGACTGGTGAAATTCTCAAAAGTTCGCTTGATTAGTATTCTTCCGCAATAATGTTTGTAGACGAGGCCGGCGTCTTTATTCAGGCGGGCTCAGGAGGAAGAGGCTGTAAAAGCTTTCATCATAGCAGGGATGTAAAAAAAAGGCGTCCCGACGGCGGCGATGGAGGAAGGGGAGGCCATATCATAATCAAGGCTGACAGCGGCGTTCACAGCCTGAGAGAGTTTAGATATAAAAGAAGTATTAGGGCCGCGGTAGGTGGGAGCGGCGGATCTAATAATAAAGCAGGCAGAAGCGGCCAGGATTGTGTTATATTAGTACCGCCGGGGACATTAATTCAGGACGCGGAAAACAAGTTGATTCTAAAAGACTTAGTAAAAGACGGCCAAGAGGTTGTTATGGCCCGAGGAGGCAGGGGCGGCCGCGGAAATTCGAAGATGCCGGTGCCTGAAGAAGGTAAAGCCGGTGAGTCGTTTCATCTTTTGCTGGAGCTGAAGTTAATCGCTGAAGTCGGCCTGGTTGGGTACCCCAACGCTGGTAAATCATCTCTTATTAGTTGTATCTCCAAAGCAAAACCGAAAATCGCGCCCTATCCCTTTACCACCAAAGCACCAGTTCTTGGAATAGTCGAGTATAATGACCGATTATTTAAGGTTGCTGATATTCCAGGATTAATTGAAGGCGCGCATCAAGGTACGGGCCTGGGAGATAAGTTCCTCAGGCACATTGAAAGAACGGTAATCCTTGTGTTTCTTATTGATATGGCGGGTGTCGACGGGAGGAATCCCTGGGATGACTTTGTCTCTTTAAGAGAGGAGTTAGGGCTGTATAAGCCGAAACTGCTTAAAAAACCTTACCTTATCGCCGCAAATAAGATGGATCTCGCGCAGTCGCGGAAGAATCTTGAAGTCTTCAGCAAGAAAACGAAAGAAATCGCGGTACCAATATCATGCAAAACGGGGAATAATCTTGATAATCTGGTAGAAAATATTTACCATATCTTATGAAAAAGAAAAAATCAATTTACAAAAAGGTGGTCATTAAAGTAGGTACGAAAATAATAACTTCAGACAGCGCCGCTCTGGATAAGAAGGAGATTCAAAATCTTACGAACCAGATACTTTTGCTGCTTAATGATAACGTTGAGGTTATTTTGGTGTCCTCGGGGGCGATTGCCGGCGGAATGAACTTATTGGGTTTAACTACCAGGCCAAAATCCCTGCCTTTGCTGCAGGCATCAGCGGCTGTCGGGCAAAGCCGGCTTATGAATATTTATGATTACTATTTTCAAAAAGGAGGTTTTTTTACAGCTCAACTGCTCATAACTCAGGCTGATTTAAGCGACCGCGCGCGCTATCTGAACGCGAAAAATACCATCGTGTCGCTTTTGAAAAAGAGAGTAGTGCCTATTATTAACGAAAATGACACGGTAGCTACGGATGAGATTAAATTCGGCGATAACGATGCTTTATCAGCTTTGGTCGCGAATTTAACCGGAGCCGACTGCCTGATTATATTAACTGATGTGGACGGCCTTTACTCTACCGGTGTTGACGGGAAAAAGAGTAAAGTTGATGAGGTCAAGCGGATAAATCACAATATAGAAAAACTTGTTTATAGTTCAAATCACTGTTTAAGTGTTGGCGGCATGAAAACCAAGCTGAAGGCTGCCAGAGTTGCTACATCTTCGGGTATTTCCTGTGTTATAGCTAATGGAAGGATGGAGGATGTGTTGGTGAAGGTTGTAAATGGTGACTCTGTCGGGACGCTTTTTTTGCCCCAGCCGCTCAAGTTAAAGGATAGGAAACGATGGATTGCTTTTGGCAGGAAGCCTAAAGGCAGGATAGCAGTTGATAAAGGCGCTGTTTCCGCCTTAAGAGATCAGGGCAGAAGCCTGCTTTCGGCCGGTATATCCGATGCCGCCGGCGACTTTAGCTACGGAGATGTTGTTTCTGTGTTAAATGAAGAACGTAAAGAATTTGCCAGGGGGCTTACGAATTACTCTTTAAAAGAGATTAAACAAATTCAAGGCTGTCGGACGAATATGATAGAGAAGCGCTTAGGTTATAAGTATTACGACGAGATTATTCACAGAGATAATTTGGTTATTTTGCCCCGTTAAAGGATAAAGTTTTGTAGCGAGATTTACAGGAGTGAGCTTTATGAATATTCAAAAAGATACAAAATGTTTATGCCAGAAGGCAAAAAGGGCCTCTTTTACCCTGCGGCATATTTCATCTGAAAAGAAAAATAAGGTGTTGCTTGGGATGGCCAGGATGCTTATTAAGAAGTCTGATTCCATTATCAGGGAAAACAAGAAAGACCTGGAAATGGCCGCGAAAAAGAAGATAGGTGAAAGCTTTATTGATAGACTTACTCTTAATTCCTCAAGGATTGCCGGGATGAGCGCTTGCTTAAAGGAGGTTGCGGGAATGCCCGATCCCGTCGGTGAGATTATCTCATCCGGAAAAAGGCCTAATGGACTGCGAATAATGAAGGTTCGCGTTCCTATAGGAGTCATCGGAGTTATCTATGAGTCTCGCCCTAATGTGACCAGTGATTGTGTGGGTTTGTGCCTTAAGGCCGGAAATGCCCTGATATTAAGAGGCGGCAGCTTTGCTTTCAATTCAAACCTGATGATATTTAAGATATTAAATGAGGTTGTTCTGAAAGAAGGTCTGCCTGAGGGCACGATTAATATAATTGAGACTATTGACAGAAAAGCGGTTTTAAGTCTTTTAAAGCAGGATGAATCGGTAGATTTGATTATTCCCAGAGGCGGGGAAAGCCTTATCAAAGAGGTGGCAAGAAACTCAAGGATACCCGTAATAAAACATTTTAAAGGCTTATGTCATGTATACGTTGATGAATATGCCGATTTGAATATGGCGCAGAAAATAGTCATAAACGCCAAGATGCAAAGAACAAGTGTCTGTAACGCGGTTGAGACGTTATTAGTTCATGAAAGGATAGCTGTGAGGTTTTTGCCGCTGTTAGTTAAGGAGTTGAAAATGCAGGCGGCGGAAGTAAGAGGGTGCGATAAAACGCGCAAGATTGTTAAGAAAGGCATAAAAAAAGCGTGCCTGAAAGATTGGCAAACTGAATATTTGGATAAAATACTTTCAATAAAGGTGGTATCAAGCATAGATGAAGGTGTTGAGCATATAGAAAAGTACAGTTCCGGCTTAGCGGAGGTTATTGTAACGGATAGCTGTGAAAGTGCCGGTTATTTTCTGGAGCGGGTTGATTCTGCCTGTGTTTATCTAAACGCTTCCAGCCGCTTTACGGACGGAAATCAGTTTGGGTTGGGCGCTGAGATCGGCATTAGTACTGATAAGATTCACGCCCGCGGCCCTATGAGCGTTAACGAGCTAACCAGCTACAAGTATATTATCTTGGGCGAGGGGCATATCAGGGTAAAGTGAAATGCGTGTAGGTGTATTAGGCGGAACGTTTGATCCGGTTCATTTAGGGCATATCTTTTTAGCGAAAGAGGTTATTAAAAAGCTGGTTCTGGACAAAGTAATTTTTATGCCGGCGGCAAGCGCTCCTTTAAGGCAGGAAAAGGTATCGGCGCCGGGAGAGGATCGTTATCAGATGCTGAAATTTGCTACAGGAGATAGCGTTAACTTTGAAGTGTCCAGGTTTGAAATTGACAAGGGAGGGATTTCTTTCACTGTAGATACTTTAGAGGCGCTGAAAGGCTCTCTTCAAAAAGAAGATGAGCTTTTTTTTATTGCCGGCTCTGATGTAAACTGTGAGTTGAGCAGGTGGAAGGATTTTGATAAAATATGTAAGCTGGCCGGGTTTATACTTGTTAAGCGGCCTGATTTTCAGTCTTCCGATTGCCCAAAAGGTGTTATTACTGTTGACATTAATGCCCTGGACATTTCCTCCTCTAAAATCCGTAAATTAATTAGAAGCAACCGGAGTTATGATAAATTTGTTTCAGATAAGGTTTACCGTTATATTAAAGAAAAAGGCTTGTATAAAAATGTATAGCCGCGATTAAAGTTATGAACATAGTATCGTTTATTCTTTTAGTAGGTTCAATTACGGCCTTACTGGGCATTTCGGCTTTTTTGTCCGGCTCAGAGACGGCTTTTCTTTCCTTAAATCGTATTCGCCTTAGGCACTTGGCGAAAAAGGATAGAGGCCGGGCCGCGTTGGTTGAGCGGCTTATTGCTAATATCGAGCAGTTGATATCTACAATTTTAATCAGTAATAACTTTATTAATGTCGCCATATCATCGCTCGCGGCCGCGGCCTTTTATTACTTTCTTGGGCCTAAGATCGGCATTATTACTTCCACTGTCGTAGTAACCATCCTGATTTTAATATTTAGTGAAATTACCCCCAAAATTTTTGCCGCCAAGCATTCAGAGAAGTATTCATTCGCGGTTGCCCCGGTAATGCGCTTTATCATTAATATCTTAAGTCCCATATCGAAGGTTTTTACCAAGTTTAGCAATTTTATTATTAAAAAAAGTTTTGGGACGGGCCCGAAAAGGAACCCGGTTCTTGTTACAGAAGAAGAGATAAAAACAATGATTGAGGTCGGGGAAGAAGAAGGGGCGCTTGAAAACGAGGAACGTAAGATGCTCCATAGGGTGTTTGAATTTAACGACATAGAAGTCTCCCGGATTATGATACCGAGAGATGAGATAGTCGCGGCGGACGTAAACTTAGGCGCGAAGAAACTGTTAGATTTATTGATTCAGGAGGGTTATGCCCGTATTCCTGTATATGAAGATAAACTGGATAATGTTATCGGGGTGATGTATGCCAGGGATCTGCTTAAGATATGGCAGAGCAATGAAAAACTGGTTATTAGAGACCTTGTCAGGCCCGCCTATTTTGTGCCGCCTGATAAAATTGCTATGGACTTGCTTAAGGATTTTCAAAGGAAGCGTATACAAATAGCCCTGGTTATTGACAATGATGATAAAGTTGTGGGCCTTATATCACTTGAAGACCTTTTGGAGGAGATAGTGGGGGAGATAAGAGATTGGCATGACTAATTCGGCAAAAAGGCTTATTTTTTTATACTCCACCAGAGACTCCGGCCATTGGTATGCCGCCTCGGCTGTAGAAAAAGCAGTGAGGGCCATGGATAATAATGTGCAAACCCTTGATGTGGAAACGCTTAGATTTATTTCACCGAAGCTGGGCGAGCTTGCCCATAAGGCGTATGTTGGTCTGGTAAGAAGAAACAATAGGATTTATGATTATCTGTGGGATAATCAAAGGGTATATAGGGGAACCAGCCGCCTGAAAATGGCCATCCAGCACTTTAATCAGAATAAATTTAGGGAGCTTTTTTGCCGCTTTCGGCCGGATGTGGCAATATGTACCCAGGCGCTTCCCTGTGGAATAATTTCCAAGCTGAAAGGAACCACCGATATTCCTTTTAAGATCGCGGCTGTAATTACTGATTATGATGTGCATTCATACTGGATTTATGATAATGTGGATTATTATATGGTGGCGACATCCGAAATAAAGAAGAAGTTGAGCAAAAGGGGGGTTTCCGCGGCTAAGATCAAAGTTACGGGAATCCCTGTAAGCCCCTCCTTTAACCGTAAGACGAATAAAGCTGCCGCGAAAAAAAAACTTGGTATTGATAAGGAGCTGCCGGTTGTCTCGATAATGAGCGGTAGTCTTGGCTTGGGGCCGGTACAAAAAGTAGTTCGGTGTATAAACAGAATAAAGGAGAAGTGCCGGATACTGGTGCTTGCGGGCAGAAATATGAAAGTAAAGAAAAAGCTAGAGACGCTTTCTAAGAAGTTAAGCAAGCCTCTTACGGTTTATGGATATGTTGATAATATTGACGAAATTATGGACGCGTCTGATCTTTTAATTACTAAGCCGGGCGGCATAACGGTAACAGAAGCGTTGGTAAAAAACCTGCCGATGGTGCTTCATAATTTTATTGGCGGGCAGGAGACAAGAAATTGCAGGTTTTTAATAAAAGGCGGGGCGGCGGTTGAGGCAAGGTCTATTCGGCAGTTAAGCAGTGTGGTGAGCGATTTACTGGGGCATCCTGAGAAGTTGAATGATTTATCTAAAAGAGCCAAGTTGTTTTGCCGTCCGGACGCTTCTTCTCTGATAGCAAACATTGTTTTAAAAAGCATTTGACTTTAACTTACGTATATGATACACTAAAAAAAACGTCAGGAGGTGTGTTTATGGAAGCATATTGTGTTAAGTGTAAGGCTAAGAAAGAAATGCAGGAAGCTCAAGAAGTTACAATGAAGAACGGCCGCAAGGCTATGAAGGGCAAGTGCCCTGATTGCGGAACATCTATGTTTAGAATTATGGGCAATAAATAGGATTTATACGAAAATAATTAATGAGGCGCAAAAGCTCACAGAGTACACAAGATAAGCTTTTAATTATTGCCAAAGCGGCCTTAGAGAAAAAAGCCGATAACATAGTCATAATGAATATGAAAAAATTGTCTATGGTATGCGACTTTTTTCTTATTTGCAGTGGAAACACTGAAAGAAAAGTAAAGGCTATAGCAGGTAGTATAGCTCATGACTTGAAGAAATCCGCGTTAAAAGTTTGGCATGTTGAAGGTTATAATGAAGCAAGTTGGATTTTACTTGACTGTTATGACGTTGTGGTTCATGTATTTAAAAGTGAATTAAGGGATTTTTATAATCTCGAGCGCCTCTGGGCTGATGCCCCCAAGGATATGCTTACTGAAGAAAGTGTTAAAAAAGTTAAAGAAAGACCTCATTGTTTCGATAAATAAATCCATCCTTAGTAGCTTTCCGTCTTTAAAAGACAGACCACTTCGTGTCCACTTAGACATTCCTAAAGATAGAAATAACGGTCATCTCTCTACAAACGCGGCTTTTCAGATATCGTCTCTTGTTGAGGAAAGCCCTCTAAAGACAGCTGAGCTTATTTGTGAAAGCTTATCAGCCCGCCTAAAAAAAAGCAAACTCCAGAACCGTATTATGAAAGTTGAGGTAAGAAAACCCGGTTTTATAAATTTTTTCTATACCAGGAATTTTCTATACAGGCTCTTGAGAGTTATTGCTGATTCTCCCAATAAGTTTATATCCTCTAATTCCGGCAAAGGCATGAAGGTTCAGATTGAGTTTGTCAGTGCTAATCCTACGGGCTTGCTGAGCATTGCCCATGGCCGGCAGGCGGCGGTAGGAGACGCGATAGCCGGCATTTTAAATTTCCACGGATATAAAGTAACCAGAGAGTACTTTATAAATGACGAAGGAAATCAGATAGACGCCCTTGGTAAATCGGTGATGGCCAGATACCTTGAGCTTCAGGGTAAGGAGGCATCGTTGCCGGAAGATGGCTATGAGGGTGCCTATATTATTGATATCGCCAGAAAATTTACGAATAAGTTCAACAAAAACTCTCTGGATAAAAAAAAGCTTAATACCTTAAAAATAGTATCGATGTTTAGTGTTAAGAGAATAATGGATGAAATTAAAGAGGATTTAGAAGCGCTGGGTGTGCATATGGATGTCTGGTTCTCGCAAAAAAAATTATCAAGGGCGGATAAAATAGGCCAGGTAATCAAGGAGCTTAAGAAAAAGGGTTTAATTTACAAAAAGGATAATGCTCTCTGGTTTAAGTCAACACGCTTTGGCGATGATAAAGACAGGGTGATTCGAAAAAGCAGCGGTGAATATACTTATCTGGCTCCGGATATAGCCTACCATAAAAATAAATTGGAGAGAAAGTTCGGAAAAGTGATAAATATCTGGGGGCCGGATCATCATGGCTATATAGCTCGGCTTCAGGCGGCGGTATCGGCATTAGGAGCGCCTGAAGGTTTTCTGGAGATACTGATTATACAGTTGGCTACCCTTTATAAAAACGGCAGGCCTGTTTCAATGTCAACCAGAAAGGGCCAATATATAACCTTGAAAGAGTTGACTCAAGAGGTGGGTAAAGATGTCGCCCGCTTTTTCTTTCTTATGAGAAAGAGAAGCAGTCATCTTGACTTTGATTTAGAACTTGCTAAGAAAAGGTCGATGGATAACCCTGTTTATTATATTCAATATGCCTACGCAAGAATTTCCGGTATTATTGAATTAGAGAAAAAGGAAGCTAAAAAGCTTCCAAGATGCAAATACGCCTTACTCGATAAACCTGAAGAGCTTAATCTGATAATGACCTTGATTGAATTTCCGGCCGTATTAGAGTCAAGTGCCGCGAGTTTCGAGCCTTATTATTTGACTGTCTATCTCAGGCAGTTGGCAGACGCTTTTCATTCCTTTTATCAAAAAAACCGTGTGTTAAGCGATGACTTAGCCATGACAGCGGTAAGGCTGAAGCTGATTAAAGCGGTAAGGAACGTACTCCATAAAGGATTAAACCTCTTGGGCGTATCTTCTCCTGTTAAAATGTAACCGCGTTTTTTTACGGGCTGTATCCGGTAAAGTATAGTTTGTCCTGAGATAACTTTTTAGGCAACGGTTGAGGTGGTATATTTGAAACAGATTGACATTGTTGACCTCGGGCTTATGAATTACCGCGAGGCCTACGCTGTTCAGAAAGAAACTCATCTTAAAAGACAACGCGGCGAAGTTAATGATACTTTAATTTTTGTTGAACACCCATCTGTTATTACGGTAGGGCGGGCGCACAAGAAAAGTGATATTGTAAATCCCGATGTTTTAAAGTCAAAGAAGGTACCTTTTATAACTATTGACAGGGGCGGCGGGGCAACTTGCCATGGGCCGGGGCAGATAGTCATTTATCCCATCATCGATTTAAAGGTTTTTGGCAGGGATATACGTTTTTATTTGGATAAGTTAGAAGCTGTGTTTGTGGAGTTATTAAACCGTTACAGCCTTAAAGCGCGTACTCTGTCCGCTCAGAGAGGGATTTGGGTAGGAGATAGGAAGGTTGTCTCTATCGGTATAGGTATAAGTAAATGGATAACTTTTCATGGCGCCGCTTTAAATGTTGATATGGACATGTGGTTGTTTTCTTTGATAATGCCCTGTGGATTTAACCCGGAAATAATGACCTCCATGTGTAAGCTATTAAATAAGAAGCCGGATAACGCTAAAATAAAGAAGGAGTTGGCGGAAATTTTTATGGTGGTTTTTAACCGGGCGTATAACAGTAAAAATTAACTTGAAGTTTTAGCTTTAGTGGTTTATTATTTTATCATTGGAGGTATAGAATGGTGCAGCGTGAAGTGAAGTTACCGGAGTTAGGAGAGGGTATTGAAAAGGCCGCGATTTCCTTTTGGCACTATGAAGTGGGAGAGAAGGTAAACGAAAAAGATGACCTGGTAGAAGTAATTACCGAGAAAGCCACCTTCAATGTTCCGTCTCCTGTAAGCGGCAAGTTGATAAAAGTACTTTTTGAAGAGGGCGATGAAATTCAAATAAATGAGACCATAGCTCTTATTGAGACTTAATGAAAGGAAAACGTTATGCAAGAAGCAAATAGATTAAAGCGGCTGCCTTTATACCTTTTTACTGTTATAGATAACCTTAAGCAGGAGGCTATAGAAAAAGGAGTAGATGTTATAGATTTGGGTATGGGCAATCCCGACCTTCCCACTTCAAAGCATATCGTAGAGGAGCTTACCAAGCAGGCGCGCGTTGATTGCAATCAGCGTTATTCCCGGCCTCACGGAGAAGTGGAAAAAAAACTTAAGAAAGCGATCGCGGACTGGTATAAAGGAAGATTTAATGTAGACCTTGACTCTGAAAGCGAGGTTTTGCCTCTTATCGGTTCCAAGGAAGGCATTGCTAACCTTTATTTAACCTTCCTCAATCATGATGACATTGTCCTGGTGCCCAATCCGGCCTACCCGGTTCATTTTAACGGTGTTATTATGGCAGGAGGCATTTTATATAATCTGCCGATGACGGAAGAAAATGATTTTAAACCCGAACTTAAAGGTTTAAGTAAAGATATAATTAAGATGTCAAAGATACTATGTCTGGGTTATCCGCATAATCCCACAACGGCCACAGTAGATCTTGATTTTTTTAAATATGTGGTTAACTGGGCAAAAAACAAAGACATTATCGTGGTTAATGACCTGGCATATTCTGACATTGTCTATGACGGCTATAAGGCGCCGAGCCTCCTTGAGGTAAAAGGCGCTAAAAAGATGGGTATAGAATTTCACACCCTTTCCAAGTCCTATAATATGGCGGGATGGAGGTTGGGATTTGTTGTAGGCAATAAAGACATTCTTAAGTCTCTCGCTAAAACTAAAAGCTATATGGATTTTGGCATCTTCAGGGCCGTTCAGCACGCGGGTATTAAGGCTTTAACCGGCCCTCAGGACTGTGTTAAAAAAACGGTTGAGACATACAAGAGAAGGATGGATTTGTTTATTGACGGCCTTAATAAAATTGGCTGGCCGGTAAAAAAGCCTAAGGCAACATTTTATATCTGGGCGCATATACCTATGAAATACAACGCGCTGACTTCTATGGAATTTGTCACTCTCTTAGTAAAAGAGGCGGGTGTTGTTGTTGCCCCGGGAACGGGCTTTGGCGAGTACGGTGAAGGTTATGTCAGATTTGCCTTAGTTGATAATGAGCAAAGGTTGAAGATGGCCTTAGATCGAATTAAAAAAGTTCTGGAAATGGAAGACTAAGCAATGGGCTCTGATCAGCGGTAGGCTTATGATAGCAGATTCAATATATAATATAGGGCAATTTGTCGTCGGAACTCTCTCTCTTAGACAAGCCTATTCTTTAGCTGAAAAGATCGCGTTTCTTAGATATCAGCTTTCACTCCGCGACAAAAAAATAATTGCTGATAATCTTAAAACTATCCTCAGGGCAAAGGGTGAAAGTTTTGATGAGGAGAAGATAAAGAAGCTGACCAAAGAGGTTTATATAAATTTTGGCAAGTATCTGGTGGAGTTCTTTAGTTTCTCAAAAATAGACAAGGAGTTTATAGCAAAGAAAGTTAAAATAAAAGGATTGGAGATTATTGACGGGGTTGCAAAAGAGGGCAAGGGGCTTATATCTCTTAGCGCTCATATAGGTAACTGGGAACTGGGCGCGGCGGTCATCTCCGCTCTGGGTTATCCTGTCAGCGCCCTGACCTTGGAGCACAGGGCGAGGGGAGTTAATGAGTTTTTTAATAAAAAAAGAGCGCTCAACGGTATAAGTGTTATTCATACCGGCATGGCTGTAAAAGAATGCTTTCAGGCGTTAAAAGACAAAAGAATACTTGCCTCAATAGGCGACAAAGATTATTTCGGCGGCGGTTTGAAGATGAGATTTTTTGGCAAAAACACTCTGATGCCCAAAGGGTCGGCGGTTTTCAGCTATAGGACGCAGTCACCCATAGTGCCCGTGTTCCTTACAAGAGAGCCTGATAACAGTTTCATACTTAATTTTAAAGAACCCATTAGACCCAATCTCTCTCAGGATGAAGAGATTGAAGTGCCCATCATGATGCGAAAAACCATTGATATAATTGAAGAGCAAATAAAGAAACATCTTACTCAATGGCTGATGTTTCATAAAATATGGGTTATTTAAAGATATGCGCAGCGTGGTCTTAATACCTGTTTATAATGAAGAAAAATACATAGAGGCTTTGATATATAAAACTAAGAAGTTCATTGAAGATGTTGTAGTTGTTGATGACGGCTCGGCGGATGAGAGTGCCGCCCTGGCTAAGAAGGCGGGAGCTTTTGTTCTTAGCTATAGGGTTAATAGAGGCAAAGGGGCAGCTATACGGTTTGGCCTTAATTATATTGCCGGTAAAGATTACGAAGCGGTAATTATTATGGATTCTGACGGCCAGCACAGGCCGGAAGAGATACGTAATTTTATAAGTTCTTATGAGGCCTCCGGCGCTCCCGTTATTGTGGGAAATAGGATGGAGAATGCCGCGAACATGCCTCGGATAAGAAATATGACCAATAAGGTCATGTCTAAAATGGTCTCTTTTATCTGCGGGCAGGAGATTCCGGATACTCAGTGCGGCTTCAGATTTATAGCAAAAAAAGTCTTGAGGCAAATTAAACTTACCTCATCCAATTATGAGATTGAATCTGAGCTTCTAATCAGGGCCTCCAGAGCGGGATTTAAGATAGATTCTATTCCCGTAACCGCTGTGTACAGCAAAGAAATAAGTTATATTAACCCTTTCATAGATACCCTTAGATTCATAAGGCTTCTTATAAGTATTTCCTTAAAAAGATGAACAACTTTAATGTCTTACGAACTAAAATGGTGGAGCAACAATTAATATCCCGGGGCATCAGGGATAAAAGAACCCTCGATATATTTAGAAAAGTACCGCGTGAATTATTTGTTGATGATAAATATTTAGATAACTCTTATGAAGATCATCCACTTCCCATTGGAAACGGGCAGACTATTTCTCAACCTTATATAGTGGCTCTAATGACAGAGTCGCTTTTACTTAGTCCTGCTGATAAGGTTTTAGAAATTGGCACCGGCTCCGGCTATCAGACCGCGATTCTGGCTATGATGTGCCGGGAAGTTTATAGCATAGAAAGATTTCCGGAGTTAGCTAAAAAAGCGCAGAAGGTCTTAGGGGATTTAGAAATTAAAAACGTAACGGTTAAAATAGCCGATGGTTCTATAGGTTGGGAGGAGCAGGCTCCTTTTGACGCGATTTTGGCCGGGGCCTCGGCGCCAAAAGTTCCTGAGCCTTTACTCGAACAGTTAAATGAAAACGGAAGGCTGGTTATTCCGGTGGGGAGTATGTATTCACAGACTTTGTTGAAGCTGGTAAAAAAAGGCGGTGTTGTAGAGAGGAAAGAGATATGCGGGTGTGTTTTTGTTCCTATGGTAGGTGAATACGGATGGACGAATGAAAGATGACGGAAAACATTATTCCCTTTATATATAATTATTTAACCTTAAACATTAGTTCCAAGGAATTAATAGCGGCAGTCCTGGCCGCTTTGCCGATAGTTGAGGCAAGGTATGCCATTCCTATAGCGCATGCCTGGCTGGAGCTAAGCGTATCAAGAGCTTTTATAATATGCGTGCTGGCTAATATGATTCCCGTGGCCCCGCTTCTGTTTCTTTTTAAACCGCTTTCAGAAAAGTTAAGGCACTTTGTGCTGTGGCGAAGATTTTTTGACAGGCTATTTGAACGTACGAGGAAAAAAGCTTATCTGGTTGAAAGGTACGAAGCCCTGGGATTAATGCTTTTTGTCAGCGTACCGCTTCCGATTACAGGCGCTTGGACAGGGTGTGTGACGGCCGTCCTTTTTAAAATTAAATTTCGCTATGCCTTTTTTGCCATTTTTTGCGGAGTAATCTGCTCTTCAATAATATCCATTTTAACAATCAACAGGTTGGTGCTTTGGTTAAAGC
>JAGLLT010000018.1 GCA_023140385.1 Candidatus Omnitrophota bacterium | reverse complement strand
TCGCACTTGTGATTACAATTTACAGGGATTAGAACTTTTTTTAGAAACTTAACCCCCCTAACTTTAATTTTAAAACCCTTTTCGTTTCTTTATCTACTTTAAAGTCCTCTGACAGGCGGTGGCCAGCCACCCAGACAATTTTATGCCCTGATACCAGAAGCAGAGTTTTCTCTCTTGCCCTTCGCGGTATCTTGGCATCAATAAAGAACTCTTTAAGGCTTTTATTTTTTTTCATTCCCAGAGGTTTAAACCTATCATTAGATTTTCTCGTTCTTAAAAGCATCTTTTCTTTTAATTTATCGGCATCTATAAATTCCGTCTTTTTGCATTTTTGCGGTTTAAATGAACTTTTATCAAGAGCCTCGGCCTCAACTACCAGCCCCAGGCTATTTATTTTTGTACGGCCGGGAATTTTAAGTTTTAACGGCAGGCCGCCAGCCGTCTCTTTCCGGCGCACCCTCTTAAAAACCTTCAAAAAATTATACTCTTTTACGACTTCTATCCCGCCCGGAAGATGGAGCTCTGAAGTACCCCGCTCCCGGCCAATCAAGGTCTTCATATTTGATATGTGCTCAAAAGAAATCCTGCTCAAGCCGCCCTTCACTTTAGAAATAAGCTGGCAAAGTAATTCTGTCTGTAGACAAACATCTATTTTTTTAAATTTAGTCAGATCAATTGATAGTCCGCCGGCAGACTTTTTTTCCAGCTTCTTTAAAACTTTTTGAGCCTCTTTGCTTATATACTGATAGCCTTCCCTTAAAAGCTCCGCCTCTTTCGACAGTGTTTCTTTTATTTGAGGGTTGTGCCTTCTCATCAGGTAAGGTATAACTTTCAGCCGCACTTCATTTCTGAGGTAAACGGTATTCAGATTTGAGGAGTCCACACAAAAGCCGGCCTTATTTTTTTTCAGGTACTCAAGAACTTCCTTCTTTGTCGTTTTAAGTAATGGCCTGATAATATAACAATTTTTCATCTTGCGTACGGGCCAAATGCCGGCCAACCCCCTTATGCCCGCGCCTCTGACGGCGCGCATAATAAATGTTTCAGCCTGATCATCCAGGGTATGCCCCAGAGCAATTTTATCGGATTTAAATTTACTTGCTATCTTAAAAAAAAAGTCATAACGCAGGCGCCGGGCGGCATCTTCCAGTGAGAGCCTGTCTTTCTTTGCTTTAAGAGCCGCGTTCCCGCGCCTGACGGTAACCGAAAACCCCAAATTCTTCGCCAGCACTCTGACAAACCGCTCCTCTTTTTCCGCCTCTCTCTTTCTTAGCATATGATTAAAATGAACAACGTGTACCTTGAGGGAGAACCTATCTTTGAACTCGGCAAGAAGCATTAAGAGGGCAACTGAATCAGGGCCGCCTGAGACACCAGCTAAAACGGTATCCTTCTTTTTCAGCATACCGTATTCTTCAATTGCTTTGATGAATTTATCCTGAACTATCATAAAATTGGTAGCGGTGGGCCGACTCGAACGGCCGACGCGCCGGGTATGAGCCGACTGCTCTAACCAACTGAGCTACACCGCCAAAGTTATCTGAAAATTTAATTTTTAATCAGGGAGGATTTAATTAGTTATTATTCAAAAGCCCTTAAACTTATTTCTAAATGTCTTATAAAAAGATAAGGCCGCTATCATTTTTACGCAGCATCCGGGCATAAAGGGCGCGACTCCCAAACTAAAAGCCTCCTGAAAAGTTACGTTCATACTTACTTTTAACCAGAGTGTCCCCGACAAATACAAAACAAAAAAACCGCTTAAAAAACTAACTGCCGTCCACAAGAGACCGCCTCTCAACTTCATTAAAAAGCCAATGGTATAAGCGGCCAAAACAAAACCGATCAAATAGCCTCCCGTAACTCCCGTTAAATAAGAAATTCCGGAAGCGGCGCCGGCAAAAACGGGCACTCCTAAACAGCCTAATAAGAGGTAGCCAAGCTGTGACAAACCGGCCAGCCTGCATCCCAGACAAACCGCCGCCAACATTATAAATAGAGTTTGCAATGTGACCGGAACCGGTGTAAAAGGCAAAGGCATCCTTACGTAGGCGCCCAACGCCATCAGCACAATAAAGACAGAAACTGATAAGGCTTTAACGGCTGTTTTAGACACTTCTATCTCATAGCTCAACACCCTTTTAAATCCGGGCAGAATATTAATGTTCGCGGCCATTTCTTCTCCTAAAAATAAATTTTACCCGTTAAGAAACACTGCTTTCTAACGGAGGCTCTTTAAAGACGCCTATCTTTCTATACTTCTGATATCTTGCTTCAATCAACTCATCTTTGCTCATTTTTTTTAATTCCTGAAGATGTCCGAGTATTGCCTCTTTGACGGCCTTGGCCGCCTTTTCATAATCCCGGTGGGCTCCGCCTAAGGGCTCAGAAATAATTTTATCAATTATCTTAAGGTCAAGCAAATCCTTTGCCGTTAACTTTAATACCCTGGCCGCCTCTTCAGCTAACTCTTTCTTCTTCCACAGAATCGCCGAACAGCCTTCGGGTGAAATAACAGAGTAATAGGCGTTCTCTAAAACACATATCCTGTCTCCTACACCTATACCCAAAGCTCCACCAGAACCGCCCTCTCCAATTACTACCACAACTATCGGGGTTCTCAGAGAAACCATTTCCCTTAAATTAACCGCAATAGCTTCCGCCTGGCCCCTCTCTTCACCTCCAACGCCCGGATAGGCGCCCGGCGTATCAATAAGACAAATAATAGGAATGTCAAACTTCTCCGCCAGCTTCATTAACCTTAGAGCCTTGCGGTACCCCTCCGGATGAGCGCATCCGAAGTTTCTTTCTACCTGTTGTTTTATGCCCCGGCCTTTTTGATGCCCGATTACTAATACCTTGTCCCCCTCTATTGTCGCAAATCCGCCCACCATCGCCTTGTCATCGCCAAACCTTCTGTCTCCATGAAGCTCTATAAAGCCCTGAGTAATAGCTTTTACGTAGTCCATCATATAGGGCCTCTGGAGGTGGCGCGCTATCTGCACCCTTTGCCAGGGAGTTAAATTTTTATATATCTCCTTCTTCAACTGCTCCAATTTTTTCTGAAGACTTTGGATCTCATTATTAAGATCCATCTTCTCGCCGGAGGTAAAACTTTGAAGCTCCGCTATCTTTTTCTCCAGCTCTATTATGGGTTTTTCAAATTCCAAACCGTTTCCGCTCATTTGTCTAATCCACTATGGTTACTTCAGTGCCCTTAGTAACAATATCATAAAGCTCTTCAACTTCCCCGTTCGTCATTCTGACACATCCCTTAGTAATCTGCTGGCCTATACTTCCCTCTTCGACTGTACCGTGTATTCCGTAGGACTTGACCGAAAGGCCCATCCAGCGCGAGCCTAAAACGTTTTCCGGGCTTTCCGCCGGAATTATCTTTCCGGGTTGAAAATGAACGGGATCTTTCAGCTTAGTAACAATCGTAAAATCACCTGTCGGAGTACAGTTATCCTTGCCGGTCGATACACTGTAAATTTTGATAACTTCATCTCCCGCTTTTAACGTAAGTGTGTTTTGAGACTTATCAACCACAATGCTGAAGGCGGCTGTTACAACTTTTAACCTGTCATTGGGCCGGATGGTTAAGTTTTTTATGTCATTGCTTCTTTTCATCAACTCAACCGTCGTCTTAAACTTTTTTGCTATTTTACTTAAAGTATCTCCAGCCTTAACCTCATAGACCGCACTATTATCCGTTATCAGCCCCGAAAAAAGTATTTCAATATTAAGATTCCAAAGTTTATCCTGAATTTCAACCACCGCGTTATGCTCCGGATACCGGCGAATAATATCAGTATAAATCTGCTTGGCCTTTAAAGGCTGGCCTTCCGCGCGATAGATGTCCGCCAGCTCACTTAGAGCAATTGCCGCTTTTTCAGACTCTTTAAAATCATCAATAATCAAGCGGTAGCTTTCCTTGGCCTCTTTTAAGTTCTGGTTTTTCACCAACAACCGCGCCTTACTCAGCCGGCTTTCTAAGGACGACGCTGAGTTCCTGGAATGTGTTATAAAGGATATGAAAACCGCGGTTATTACTACGATAACTACAGCCGTAATAACTATCTTTTTCAACTATGCCTCCCCAATAAAACTATTTTAAAAATATCAATAAAATACTAAACTGATTAAGATTCCCAGAATCATACCGGCCAATACCTCAACCGGCGTATGTCCCACAAGTTCCCTTAACTTCTCTTCCTTAATTCCGCGCTTAAAGTATATGTCATCAGTAATCTCATTAAGAACCTCCGCCTGAATGCCTGTATCCTGCCTTACTCCCTGCGCGTCAAACATTACAATTACGGCAAAGAGCAGTGAAACCGCGAAGATCACGGAATCAAAACCTTTACTTAAACCAACGGCCATCGCCAGAGCCGCTACGCCGGCCGCGTGAGAACTGGGCATCCCCCCCGTCCCCACAAACCACTTAAAGTTAAATCTCTTTTCCCTTATAATACCCACCAACACCTTGACGCTCTGAGCTATAAACCAGGACAAAACGGCAATCAACAAAACCTTATTGCTAAACAAAGCGCCAAAAAATTCACCCATACAAACTCTCTTTTTTATTAATTTTTGCCTATTGTGTATGTCAGGATAATTTATTATAACTTAATGATTTTAAAAAATCAAGTATTTTAAATCAGGGGGCATAAATCGGGGAGACATCCATAAAAAACCATTCTTTTCTTCTTCATCGGACACCTCCATTTCAACTTGTCTCTACTATACAGTGTCCGTCAAATCCGAGGCAGCTCAATATTATACCACTATCTGGCATCCATTTTACTTGGGGAAGTCCAGTGTTCCCTGATTGCTTGTTTACTTATGGGAATCTATCTTTTTCTGTATTTCTCCCTTATTTCTTTCTCTTCTCTTTCAAGGAATTTTAACCTCCTCTGCAGTTTTTCTCTGACCTCGGGGTCTTTCTCTTTTTCAAGAGAATTTTTTGTCCGGATTTTGTCATCTTTAATCAGAGATAGCCTCTGTTCCAAATGAAGTGGTATAAGAGGAATCTCATCGAAGGTTCTCGGAGTTATGCCTGATTTTTTTACAGCGGCATCAATCCGTTGTTCAAGCTGAGCTGAGGCTTGAAAATTTGTCACTAATGGCTTGAATACTTCACCCTCTGGAGGTAGAACACTCAAACGTTTTAATAAAATAATCTTTTCATCATCTGACCTTTTAGAACGAAGGATGGTGACAATTAATCCTAAATCTTTACAAACTTTCGTCTTTCCAAAGGACAGTTCCCCGCCCTTGCTAAACAGGAAAAAACAATCATTTTCCGCAAGGCGATTCTCGAAGCGAGTGCAAACGTATTGAACTTCCTTCAACACATCCTCTCGCTTTGGTGGCTTGAGAAACCACGAATCACGAGATGGAGGTCCCACATCTATTCCTCTTTTTTCTCCCTTTACGGTCTCTACAATGATAGTGACAGAATCTTCAAACGTCACACTACGCACAAAGGGAAAAGAAGCATAGTAATCCGCCATCTTCTTGACAGCTACTTCTGAAGAAAAATGCTGGTGCATATATCGCCATTTTCTCGCACGATATCCATTGTATGGATCATTCTTATCATCAAGATCCTCAAAGCTGCTATTTTCTGTTAGCCCTTTTGGAACCCCAGGATCTTGTGAAACTCTTAAGTCTCTCGGAGGCCATGGGATGGGTTTGCGTATCATCACATTGTTGATATAGACTGCAAGTCCTTTTCTTATTACTCGATACGGCGCATCAATATAACAACCATCAAAGAAGACGAATCCTGAATCTATGGGCTCTCCTATAGTTTCTCCGAATTCTTCCATAATCTGAGCCTGCGACACCTCTTCGGAAGATGACTGAGATATTAGGCAAACAGAAAAAAGAAGAGCTAATATAATCTTTCTCATAGCGCACTTATCCTCAATTTGGTTAAAACGACTGTTTAGTTTGTATCAATATCGCTTTATATCTTCCTTGGAACACATGCCCAACTCTTTTATGCTTCTTATTAAACACCTGTGTATACACCCCATTCAATTGCCTCATCCCATGGGAAAGATTCCCATCTGGAGTCTCTATCAATAAATGATAATGATTATTCATCAAACAATATGTGTGGCAAAGCCAGTTGTATTTCTTCTTTACTTGATTCATAATATTAAAAAAGAGAAACCTATCTTCATTATCCTTAAAAATAGGCCTCCTTTCATTTCCCCTGGCTGTTATATGATAAACAGCTCCATCGTATTCTATTCGCAATGGTCTTGCCATAATGCCTTATACCTTACCATTTTTATTTATTTACTTATATTTATGTCAAGATTAAAGACCTGGCCCCCTACCCCTATACCCCTAATTTATCTACACGCTATCAGTTTATGTTTAGGGGTTATTGGGGTGCTGATGGCAAAATATTATATTCCTTTTCAATAATTTTATCTTCCTTATCTGTAATTGTTAATTTTATTTTTTTATTTTTTAAGTTTTCTTTTTCTATTAATACAAAATTATTAAAGACTCTATCTCCTTTGTAAGAACCTTCGATAACCCAATTAAAAGAACAGTTAACTAAAGAAGTATTTGGTGAAACATAAGCAACTACCATAAAATATTTTTCTGATTCAAAACTATAGAACTCTATATTTAATGATAATTCGTCAATTGGTTCTGAAGCAACTAGTTCCGACTTCAATTTATTTAATCTGTCATCCCTTAACAATCCAAGCTCTTCCCATTTGTTTGAATTCATAAAAATTAACTGCTTTGTTATAAGACGATTAAAAATAGCTTTCTGCTTTTCATTAAACTTTCTCAATTTCTCTTTAAATAGAAGAAAAGAATCGATACTTTTTTCTCTAAATGGATAATATTGTTTTATAATTATTAAAACATCAAGTGCTTTATCTACATTATTATCCTTCAAATATAATTCCGTTAATAAAAATAACCCTTCTAATTCTTTAGCTTGAGCTTCTCTGAATGTCCAATTAGAACAATACTCCCAGAATACAGATCTTTTTTTTACTTCATTTATTAGTGGCAAGAGAATATCTATTGCTTTGTCATTTTTTTCAATCGATATTAATTCTTTTGCTAAACTAATTCTTACACTAACACTAAATCTTTGAGGATATATTTCATATAAATTATTAACTAAATTTATATATACTTGATCTTCAGGTTTTATATACCCTTTGGATCCCAGATGGGATAATCCATTGGCATTTGGTGAGTCTGATATTTTTTTGTCTTCTAAATATGTTTTTAAAGTTTCTATTTTATTATCTGCATAAATATTGAAAGAAATAATAGTTAAAAGCAAACTAAGACAAATCAAAATATATTTTGTTTTCATAGTGATTCCCTAATTAAGTTTAGAATTCAATTTATCTGGTTCAATTCCAAAGCCTGGATTATCAATTAAATCTCCTTCGGTTTTAAATCCTGGAGGAGTATATTCACCATCATTGTTCCCGTCATCGCATGGTTCTCCTTCATCCCATAATCTATTATCATTCAAATCAATAAAATCATCACCAGTATAGAAGTATAGGGTCATGCGGTCGTAAGGGGCCAGGTTCTCAACATTCAACACTTTTTCCATTTCAAGAATCTTTTTATCAAACTTCGTAATCAGTGTCCCCTATCTTTTGATTATACTTATCCAACACTGCGTAAAATTTCATAGAATCGATACCTATTGACACTCAAAACCCCCTGCCAGCATCTTATGCTGGTCAAATATACTCCCTCTTAATAGGCCAAACTTTGTTGATGCCCTCTTAAGGGAAAATAAAGAAACTTCTTCTCTGCCGGCGAGGAAAAAAGTTATTTTCGTACCGAGAAAATTACGCTTTACCCACATCAACTCAATGTTGGCTTCGTTATAAATCTTAAATTGTGTAAATAGGCCGTATTTGATTATCTATTTTTGACTATTTAGCATCGTCTGCTTAAGTGTTTTGCCTGCAATAAAAAACATTACCAAAAACCCAAGGTCAAAAAAAGCAAAGGGTATCCAGATAGACGGTATGTTGCCGGTCAGCCAATGCGGAAATACTACCAGGCAGTAGGAAATTTTGACTAAGATACCGTATAAAATCAGGTTGCGGTTGGCTATGGGATCTTTAGCAATATTAAAGAACATCACCGCAATGACAATTAAAAGTAGTGCCGGAAATTGCACGTAGCCAATGTGATTGGGCGGGGCGATGGCAGCCGTCTTAAAAAGTTCAAGCGGAACTATTAAAAAAATAATACCCAAAATTCCGTCATATAAACCGGCAATAATAAAAAAAGGCTTTATCCACTTTTGAACTTTCATATATCCTCCTTTTGTTTCTACATTTTTTATAATTATACCATTTTAAACCAAATAATCCGAATGTAATTTAAATAAAAACTTAATTAAGATAAAGTTGGCCAAAAATAATACACCTGCCAAAAGAGGGTTTACAAGAGCAACAAAAGAAGTTTTAAATAAAACGGCTCCCGTAAAATTCCACCTAAGCGAGAAGTAGGTTTGAGGGCCCCGGGGATGCTTAAAAAAGAGCAGGGCCGTGTATTGTAAAATAACAAAAGATAAAAAAAGGAAAGCTATAAAATATATATTTATTTTTTCGTTCCATGCCGGAGAAAATAGCAAAGCCGGAACGATCACAAAAGGAAGGAGGCTAACGATAAAATTCAAATATCTTGCTCTGTCAGGCTTCAGGCAAACAATTATAGTCTTCTTTCCGGCAAGATAATCACCTCTGGCGTCTTTATAATAAGTGTAAAAGGCTGTCGTAATGTTTATCAAAACCACGCTTATCGCCAATAATAGCAGTTTTTTATCAAGGAAGGCATCTAAGCCCCGGGGACTGAGACAGACAGCGCCGTAATAAACGCAAAGGGCGAGCAAAAAACCAAAGATAAAATTACCAAGAACCGGTACACTTTTTGAATATTCGTAAATGAAGTTCATGAGAAATATCGCGCTGTAGATAAACAAAGCCTGCGGGTTTAATAAGAAGGTAACTAATCCGCCGCCGGCAAATAAAAGAAGACTTATGACAACGGCCGCTTTAATGGGCAGCTCTCCGCTCACCAAAGGACGATGAGGAGCATTAATTCTATCTTCTCTTAAACCGAGCAGGTCATTGATAACCTGATTTACCCCCCAGCCTAAAAAAAGTACGATTAAGATACAAATAGTCCTTCCACAGGAGGCTATTGTTTCCGAAAAGACAATGCCAAGCAAGCCGGCCATACCTGAAACAAAAAACAGATACGGGCGCGTTGACTTTACATAAGAAATAATAATCCTTTTAGAAAACATTTCACACCCTCTCGCAAATTTTCATTTTACCGTAAAGCGGCACTTCATCCCGTTTAGGCCAGGTTTTTATCAATTTCAGGGTATCTTCTTTTTTAAGCGGGAGGAAGGAAATATTGTGCCCGTTAACGTACTTTGCTATCGAAGAACACCTGCTATTACACAGCCACTCTAAGGCGGGCTTTTTAAAATTATCTCTCATTCTTTTATATATCTCCATAAAACCTTCATCTTGCACGTTACCAAAAGAGATATTTAAAAACTCGCAGGGCTGAACTTCACCGTGAGCATTTACATAAAATCTTTCTATACCACCGGCGGTACATCCAAAGGCTATGGGAGAGGCCTCAAAAACCTGCATAGATAGGGATGGATATAACTTCAAGCCTTCCTTTCTATTGTATCCAATATGTTTATCGCAAAGCGCGTCCAGCGTTTTCTTATCCATAAAGGTGTTATTTAAACTCAACCGGCCGCCCGAAGGTTTTTCATGAATAATCTGCACAAAGCTGCAGTTAAGCCCGCGGCCAAGCTCCATTATTTTTTCTATTCCGCCTTCTTTTATCATTTTAAGCGATGGACAGCAGTTTATAACCGTATTAAGACCTGCCCGCTGAAAAATCTTTATGGCAGAACAAGCGATTTGATAGGCTCCTTTGCGGCCTACTAATTCATCGTGCCGGCCGGCTTCGGTCCGGTGAATAGATATCATTACTCCAAACAAACCAGCCTTTTTTAGCCTCAGCGCTTTTTGATAAGTCAGGCTATGGCCGGTAGTGTTAATCCATACCTCGCTTCTATCATCTATCGTCTGTATCAGGTTAAACAGTCTTTCAAACCTTAACAATGGTTCACCACCCTCGATGTCAAAGAGGCTGACGCCGAGGTTTTGAATTTCTTTTGCTGTTTGTATTAGTTTGTCCTCCGGCAAGTCGTCTCCGCCGTCTCTCTTTTGGTAGCAATAAGCGCAATTGTAAGTACAAGCTCTGGTCATAGAAAAAATAACAGTGGTTGGAATGGTCTTTTCATCCAGGATTAAAAACTTATCAATCGCGCGGTAAAACGCCCTACTGGGAAAGGCTGGCAGATAGAGGTGAATTTTGTAAGCACCGTTGATACGCACCGCCTTGTTGTAAGAAAAAACTTTGGAAAACAACATAAGCCTTTTAAGAAAAATCAGATACTGCCTGAGGCTGATTTCTCCTTTAAAAAGACGAAGTAAATATTTTAAAAATACAGTTACAGCTATACGAATGTCGAGAAGAAGCCTTTCCGCCCCCACAACGTATCTTTGTTTTAACTTCCGGTGCTTCTCTTTTCTATCCGCCAGATAGCCGTTATCCTTCCACCACTGAATAGTCTCCCTTACTCCTTCATCAAGCGGCATTTCGGCCCTAAAACCTAAAACTCTTCTTGCTTTTGAAACATCATAAATATTATTACAATAAAACATCTTGACCCTGGCTGAAGTTAACAAATACGGCTTTTTTGCCCTGAACAACCTTGCCAGCAGTTCCAATAATATTCCCGCGGGATAAACCAGTCGGAAAGAAACATAAAACGGGGATTTTACGTTTAGGTGTTCGCAAAAGAGACTAAAATAGTTTCTTATACAGGGCGCCTCTTCATTGCCTAAGTTAAAAATATGCACTCCGGCTAAATCCTTTTTTAATGCCAGCTCTACTGAAATAGCTACGTCCTTGACATAGATAACGTGAAACCTGTTCTTCCTGCCCATGGGCAGGAACCGGCTGCCGCTTAAAACTGCCCGGCAAAATTCATACGGCCCGGCGTGAAACTCCCTGGGGCCATAGACCCACACAGGCCTGAGAACAATTAGGCCTATGCCGTTCTCACTACAAAATTTAATGGCCTTCTTCTCAGCCAGCATCTTTGTATGACGGTACAAATTCATACCAGAGCCAAAATATCCTCCAATAAAGTAGGGCATAACTGGCTTGTATGGACAATCTTCCTTCTTCGGCAGAGGGCTGTCTTCTTCTCCGAGGACGGCCGTTGTACTAATCAAAATAATCTTCTTGATTTTATTTTCGCGGGCGGCCTTTAAGAGGTTTTGAGTTCCTTCTACGTTTGCTCTGTAAAATTTTTCTTTATTCCCCCAATCTGATGTGCGGGCGGCCGCGTGAACTACCACCTCACAATTTTTCATAGCTTTTTCTACACTTTCATAGTCTGTCAGATCACCCTGACAAAGAGTCAACCTATCAGTGGGAACAAATGAGAGGTCGCTTTGCTCTCTAACTAAAGCTGTAAGTTCGTAGCCAGCCTCAACCAGCCTGTCTACAATGTGGCTTCCTATAAAACCGCTGGCACCGGTAATAAATACTCTCTTATGTTTTATAGTCATTGAGATATCACCTCTAAAGCTTTGGGAATAACTTCAATCTTAACCGGCAAATATCCCCTCACGTCACCATCAAACTCTACCTGAGTATGTTCAACATTACCTTCTATTTCTATTTTTCTGCCGTAGATAATACTGGCCGCCTTAGATTTTAGAAAATCTCCCCAATATAATCTGTAGATATTTATCAGAAACAAAAGGACTGGCATCTTTTTTACCGGAAGAACGTACAATTTACCGTCATCCGGCCTTATCCCGCTAAAAACACGCATACCCGAAGCCAGATAAGGATCTTTGCCCACGGTTAAATTAATCAATTTGCCGGAAGCTATCTTTTCACCGTCAATTTTGATTTTCAGTTCAACTCCTTTAAAAGCAGTCAAAGAACTCAGGAGAGCGCAAAGGGTTCCCAAAAAATCTCCGAGATGTTTTCTATGCCTGGAGTTGGCCTTGCCGGCAATCAGCGGCCCCAGGCCTATATTAACGTTACTGCCAAAGTAAGCTATGTTTTTTTTCCAGGAATTCTTCATATAGGTAATCTTACCTGCGTCTATGAGTTTACTTTTGCCTCTTATTAACACCTCAACAGCCTCACTTAAATTAACCGGAATATTGTGATACCGGTTAAAGTCCGGACTGGTTCCCGTATGTAAAACCCCCAGCTTGGGCAGGCGGCCGCAAGGGCCGTTTTTTAAAAGCCCGCTGATAACCTCGCATATAGTCCCGTCTCCGCCTACGGCCACGACTACATCCCAACCCTTCCCGGCCGCTTCTCCGGCAAGAGTTACCGCTTCCTCCGGCCCGCGGGTAAATTTATAGTTAAAGTCGAGCTTTCTCTTGTCAAGTATAGATAGTACGCGTTGGCAGGACTTTTTGCTTCGTCCGGATTTCGAGGCGGGATTCATAATTAGATAATACCTTAGTTTACCCACTGCGGTTTTCTCTTTTTGATGTCACTAAAGACGCTGATAACAAAATCAATGTCTTCACTTTGCAGATTGGCATTTAAAGTCAACCTGATTCGCGAAGCCCCTTTGGCCACACTGGGCGGCACAAAGACAACCGTATAAATACCTTTTTCATAGAGCATCTTAGTTGCCAGAATGGCATCTTCGGCAGTTTCAAAAAGAACGCAGACTACCGGAGTGGTGGATTTAGTCAGGCGAAAACCTAATGTTTCAAGTTTTTGATATAGTTTTCGGGCATAACTGTTTATCCTCTCCCGTATTTCAGGGTGTTCTTTGATATATCTGAGGGAGATAATGGAGGCGGCCGCGATAGCTGGCGGCAGGGCTGTGGAGTAAAAGTACTGGGGAGAGTTGTATCGAAAATAATCAATTAATCGAGCGCCTCCCGCTAAAAATCCTCCGAAGGCACCTACTCCCTTACCCAGCGAGCCGGTAACCAAATCTATTTCTTTAAACGCATCAAAAACCTCCAAAACGCCTCGCCCCTCCCTGCCCAGCACACCCACACCATGGGCATCATCAACAATGATAAAGGCGTCGTATTTCTCCGCTAATTTCATCATCCCGTCTAATGGCGGAACATCTCCGTTAGTACTATACAAACCTTCAACAACTATAAATTTCATCCGGCAGTTACTGTATCTTGCTAAAGCTTTTTCTAGCTTATCAAGATTGTTGTGTGAAAATATCTTAAAAGAGGCTTTGGACAGGCCAATGCCATTCAACAAAGAAGAATGAATCTCCCTGTCAGCAATAATTACATCTTCGCCGGTTGTCAAAAGGCCGAAAATCCCCATATTGCACTGGTAGCAGGAAGGGAATATTAAAGCGTCCTCCTGTTTTAAAAAACTGGCTATTTCCGTCTCGAGTTTTCTATTGATGGCGGTCTGGCCGACGACAATCGGCGTGCCGCACATACTTACGCCAAACTTCCTTAATGCCCTTAGCGCCTCCTTTTTTATCTCTTCATTATTGGCTATACCCAGATAATCATTTGTACCCAGTGAAATCAGAGATTTACCGTTAACGTTTATATTTCTGCCCAAGCCGCTCCGGACAGGTTGATAATAAGGATTAAAGCCCGCTTTGACTAAAGGGCTTTTATCAACAACCATACTCTTAATTAAATCTTCTTTTTTCATTTAAACCGCCTTTCTTCAGCTTCCTCCTTTAGGCAAAAAATCCCTTCATTGCAATACTCCCTTCAACCACTTTATAAGCACCGTTGAGACTATTTTTTTCTCAGCGGCGGTTATGTGCGAACTTAGGCTTTGCAATTTATTAAGATAGCCCGGCCAGATTTTATCCAGCAAATTAATTCCTTTATCCGTTATCTTTATTAGATTTACTCTTCTGTCGCCTTTTTGGCAGACGCGGCGAATCAGTTTTTCTTTTTCAAGTTTATCAAGAAGGCGGGTCATATTAGAGGGAGTAACTACCAGATGCTGGCTTATGCTCACCTGGCTGGCACCTTCTTCCCGCCCCTGATGCTTGATGACCAGCAAAACATTAAATTTGGCTACGCTCAACCCATAATCCTTTAGATGGCGCGAGATATGATTATTAAGCGCGTTATAAATCAAGGCTACGCTGTAGACGGCCTCTTCATAATATCTCTTATTATTTAACTCCACACCAAAGGTCTTAAAAAAATCAGATTTTTCCATAGCTTTCTCCTTATTTTAAACATAGTTTACCATACAATAGTTGACTTGTCAAGTATTTTTTCAAAATATTTCTTCTCTATGAATTATTACGGGATAAATTTTTTACATTTACACAAAAGGCGGGGCTTTATTGTTCTTTTGGGGGAAGACACCTTTTATCTGTCTTCCCATGATACTTTCCCTGCAAGCTGAGTAATAGTTTTACCGTTATAGAGAAACAACTTTGAAACATGGTCACCATCATATTATTTGCGGCCATAGTTATTATATAGAGATATATTTATAAAGGAAGTTTTCGGCCTATGATATCCGTAGCCTTAATTTTATCCTCATCACCAGGAAAGGCAGATTCAAAAAGATCGAGGTTTTTTGTGGCAAGGAAAATATCGTAGCCGCTTCCGTAATCGCCGGACCATACAATATTTCCCCGGTTATTTATATGGGGATGTACATTGTCATATACATCCTCGGCCTCCTCTGTAAGCTGCATTACAACTTTGCCGTTATAGAAAAATATCTGCCTTTCAATTTTTCTTCCACACTGCAGCGCTCGGCCTGCGCCACACCAAACTATTTCTCCCTCATCGTTTATTTGAGGAGTAACATCATCTATATCATTATCCGTCAACTGAATTACGGTTTTGCCATTGTCAAAAAATATTTCCCAATCATGCCCGTCGTGCTCTTCCCATACCGCCTGTCCGCGGTTATTTATTTGAACATTACGTTCTCTTCTCTTGTTATCCGTTAACCAAACGACGTCTTTACCGTCATAAATCAATATTTCATCATCGCGATCCCTTCCTTCCGTACCTACCCTTGAGAACCACACTACTTTCCCCTGATCATTTATTTGAGGAGAATAATCATAAACTGAATTATTCGTAAGCACTTCTACACCTTGGCCGTCATAAAAGAATATTTCCGAATCTTCTCTTTTTGAATTCATCTCCCACACCACTTCTCCCCGATTATTTATTTCGGGATTATTATGACAATCTGTATCATCTGTAAGCTGAATTATATTGCTGCCATCGTAAAGAAATATTTCCACATCTTTTCCATCAAAACCACTCCAAACAACCTCTCCATGGTCATTTATGCTCGGAGATCCATCGCTATGTTTATTATTAGTTAGCTGCCTAACTTTTCTACCGTCATAGAAAAATATTTCATCGTCCCCTAAATGCATTTTTTTTCCCGCCCACACTACTTGGCCCTTATTGTTCATTCTTACATTGTGCAAATAATGAAAACCTTTACCAAGAGATTTTATATCTTTACCACCATAAAGAAAAATACAACTCCTTGTATTCCACAGAACATCTCCCTTTTCATTTATTTGCGGCTGAAAAGGGCATCTTGCACTATCTGTGTCAGTTAATCGCCTTACAGTGTAAGTTATCCCCACTCTTTCACCTGTAACTACATCTTTTAGAGCAAGCACAAATTCTTTTGGAAGGGGTTTGGGTTTCTGCTCTTCTTCATAATACTCTCTTGAAACCCTCGCCCTCTCCAATTGTATTTTGTTATGAGGCCGGCCCTTTTGAAGTGTATCTAATGCAGGCGACAGACGCAGAGGCGATAAAATACTTATATGGAAAAAGACTCTAATTAGAATCACACATAAAAATACAGCAAGTATAGATTTCTCACTTCTCATTTACTCATTCCTTTGCAGCAATTTTTATCTTATACTATCCTCTTTTATCAAAGTCAACTTATACGGCCCTAATCCCCGCAGCTTACTAAAATCCGTTATAATGTCACCATTCTTAACCCTAATTATCTCTTCCCCACTTTCATAACCAGTACCTGCATTTATGAGGATGACATAGGTTCCTGTTTTGGCCAAAACTACACTCTGAATTAAAGCATTGTTTCCTGGCCCTGGGGGGATGTCCGTTCCACTGTCATCATCCCAGGCAACCGTACCTCTTCTATCCTTATCCTCGAGCATAACCATGGGGTTCAAGCTCCCTTCTCCATTGGGAAGATTGGCCACACGGTTTACGATTATCGTTGCTATGGTTCCTTCTATAGCTTCAAAAATATACCTGTCGAAAAACTCTGAATCGAGAATCTCTCCTTCTATGGTCTGACCAAACTCTATGGTGTTGAGCTTTGGAAGATTTGTAACAGTGTAATTAACAGAATTACTTGTTTTTTCAGTACAATCTTCTCCTATTACTACCACGATGACCTTTCCACCCCTGAATTTCATAGGAACAAATACAACCATTTTGTCTAACTCCGCCTCCTGAACCATACCCAGCATGTCATTAAAGTAAATATGGTTAGCATTAAGCGACCTTGTAGCAAAATTTTTACCATGGATAGTAACCAGCTCACCGGGCTTTCCTGGTTCTGGCTCAATGCGTTCAATTACAGGTGCAAGATGGGGAATAATAATACTGAATCTCCCACAGATCTTTTCTTTGCCTGCGGTAGTAACCTTAACACTTACGGTTGTACTATAAGGCATGTGCTCAGTTATCATAATATTAGCGCTTATCTGTGTAGGACTATCCACACGAAAAGAATTTACCTCTACAAACATTCCAAAATCAACGGAAGTTGTTTCTTCTGGCGAAAATTGGCCCTTTTCATCACGAATAACCACATCAAGGGTTTCTCCTAAAAAAGCCTTATCCGGAACAATAGGAGTTTTGGCTAACTTAATTACTGGAATTACTTCCTTTCTCTTATCTTTTAAAACTCTACCGGGATTCTTCTTTATACGTGCAGACTTCAAAGTTTGCTTATCGCGTATCAAACTAAAATCGCGTGATATTTCTTTAGGAATGATTACAAACTTTTTTAAATCCTGAGCTTGAACTCCGCTTTCCGTAACCGTTTCCCCTGTTCCTCCACTGGGAAATTTATCTAAAAGGAGCTTTACGGCCACGGCAAATACAACTGCAAAAACAATTATGATAAGTACACCTTTTTTTATATTTATTTTCATAACCCCTCGCTACTTATTATCTTTATGAAAAACATATAAATGCATCAACATCCCTTTCACTCTCTATTCTCCACTAACCCCTGTCATATCGCTTATATTAAAAGAAGGGAAGTTCAAGTTTTAACTTTGAACTTAAGCATCTTTATCATTTTTTTAAAATCCTGATAACACCCTTCTTTCTTTTTGATTTCCTCCGTTGCCAAACAAAATTGTTTTGAAAGTATCGTATACGTTTCTTTTTATTTACTCTTTTCGAGCGTCCTCTATTTGCACGAATGTTTCTTATCTTTTGGTACTTTTTCTTAATTTATCTTCATCAATTCAGACTAAAATTAAATATTCGGTTACTTAGTTGGCTCTCATTGTAGGCACCTGAATTAATTGCTTTGTGACTATCATTAGCATAAATAATGATTCCATTTTTCTTACTAACCCACCCTCCCCGCCAAATAGTAACTGAGGAACTGCTCTTAAATACACGGCCAGCGCCAACTCTTTTGAAGCTTGGTGGATATTCAGAATGATTAACTTCTGTTCGCTCCGCTGGCGCTGTTGCTATTAATTCATCTGCGTCTTTTCTTAGGTTGTTAAATCCAGCATAAAAATAAGCAGTGTATGTTCCTACATTAATCATATTTAGGCTTACAAAAAAAGACAGAACTATTAATATGGGTAGAATATTTGTCCATTTGTTTTGCATCCATTTTTTTGTTTTTAGGCGCATAACAATTAGGGTTATAAAATAGATAACTGTAATTAAAAGTATGACTGGAGCTATATATAATACTAGAGGGAGCATAATGCTCATGCCTATTAGAGGTCTAAATCCAAACTGAAAACCCCCATAAAGCATGGCAAAAGAAAACAGAATCATCGTTCTAATATAGATCCTGTCAAAAACTTTTATTGAAAAAATCTTCATTTCTAATTTCTCCTTTATTTTAAAACGCAATTTTAGTACAAGATTTTACAAGAAGATAAAGCCATTTTGTAGATTTTTCCTGTACACTACTAATCTGATTCTATTCCTAAAATGCTTTACAAAATGGCTAATAGAGAAAAATAATCCCCAAATTATAGCAAAAGTTAGCAGAACTTTTGATGTTATAGATATTTTACTTATAGGAAAATCAGCAAATAATAGTTCTATTGTAAATATAATAGCAGGAATAAGAAAGCAAATCCCTAAAAGTAAGAAAACTTCCTTTCCTTTGTTTTTAATAGCATAAACAACTATAAAAATAACAACTACTAATGCTAAAATCGTCAAAATTATTGCCCATAGATTCATCTTGTTTTCCTTCCAAAGGGTAAGGGAGATATAGAATTCCGGAATTTTGACAAATATATCAATTAACAATCCCCGTCATCCTCCACTAACCCCTGTCATCCCCCCCCCAGAACTTCATCAACTTTTCTCTTTTTTTAGGGGTGGAATACTCAATGGAAGATATATCTCTGCGGGGATAGGTGGCTGTTCCGATTCTGAGGCGGATGATTACCTTTTTGTCACTCGCTTCTTCTATTATCCCTATAATTTTTCTGCCGTTTTTAAGATAAATAATGTCCGCCAGTTCTTCCGCTAAGGGGACGGGCAGTTCATCCTTCGGCCAGCCGGTAGAAGCAGGTTTCTCACTCTTTACATTGACCGCCTTCCTTCTTTCATAAGTAGGTATAGCAGCTGTCAGCCTCCTGATAAAGCCGTCAAAGCTTCCCCTTCGCCCCATAACAAATATAATGGCACTGCTAATCACCATGGTTAGCAAAAGGACGCCAGCCGCTTTAATAAGATATTCTCTTCTTTTTTTAGCAAAAATAGTTATTTCAGAACGCCTGGTAAGCAGGGGCAGATTTTTTTGGCAAAGTTCGATATCTCTTAAAAACAACCCCATAGTCTGATATCTTTTTGCCGGATTTTTCTCAAGGCATTTAAGTATTATAGTTTCTAAATCCTTTGGGATATCACTATTTATACTCCTCGGCTCTTCGGCGTCTTTTTCAATTACTTTTCTTAAAATCGCTATCGGCTCTTCCGCGTAAAAAGGTACCCCTTTACATACCATCTCATACAAAACAACCCCCAAAGAATAAATGTCGGTTCTGGCGTCGGTCTCTTCGCCCTGGGCCTGCTCGGGAGACATATAAACAGGAGTGCCGAGCACGGTTTGACTTGAGGTTACTTTGTTCCATTTTATTGACTTTGCCAGGCCGAAGTCCGTAACCAATATGCGTCCAATTTTATCAATCATAATATTGGAAGGCTTGATATCCCTGTGCACAATTCCCTGTGTATGCGCGTAACTTGCGGCTTTAGCTACGCTTCTGATAATTCTATACGTCTTGCCTATAGAAAGCCCTTCTCCGCTTTCTAAAATTTCATCGAGGGTATTCCCCTCTATTTTCTCCATAGCAAAAAAGTCCAGGTCGCCTTTTTTACCCATAGCGTAGATAGGAACAATATTGGGGTGATGCAGGTTGGCGGCAGCCTCTGCTTCGCGATGGAATCTTTCAATAAGGCTGGGTTCTTTGATAAGAGGTCTTCGGAGAACCTTTAGAGCGACCACCCTTTTTAAACTTGGCTGGTAGGCCTCATAAACAATAGAAGTGCCGCCCCTGCCAATCTCCTTTTTTACTTCAAACTCTCCAAGACTCTGACCGGTAACTCCGGAGAATGGCTGAGAAGGTTTAGTTTGTTTGTCTGGGTTCTGACGGGAAATATCATTATCAGCCATAAGCGGCCCTTGCATTCTTTAGAACAGCACTTAACACCCTTTCAGATGAAAGGTAAAGGTTTCACTTTGTTCATTGGTCGTCGTGCTCAACACCATATAATCTCTGCCCCGAAATTTAATTACACCGGCTTCTTCAATACCGCTTATTTCATGCCTGACCTCTACCTTTAACTCATCTTCTTTTATTTCTTCAATTCCCACTATGTTCTCCCGCGCGATATCGTCCTTCTTTTCTCCCAGAGCTTCTTCTTCTATAGAAACCGCTTCTTTCTCACTCCAGCCCACTGATTTCAAAAACTTCTTGATGAGGCCGGGAGCTTTAATTTTATCATTTTTTAACCTGACTGCTTTCTCAACATCGCGTTTTCTTATATCTCCTACGATATTTGCCAATATAGTAGTATAACCCTTACCTTTCTTCATATCCTTTTCTACATCCGGCGACAACTCACTTAACTTCTCTTTTTCCTTTTCATCCATAATAAAGACCCCCCTAAGTCTTTGCCTTAAAGGACTAATTCACTTTTAAAACCGGTAATTTCCTGTGAAAAATTATAGCTTTTTTTGCTAACGCACCTCAAAAAAGCATCGGCTACACCAGGGTCAAACTGACTGCCTTTTCCACGCGTAATTTCATCTAAGGCCTCCTTTGTCGTTAATGCCTTACGATAGGGTCTTTCAGTCGTCATAGCGTCAAAGGAATCAGCAACTGCCATAATTCTGGCCTCAAGAGGTATTTCTTCACCCTTCTTACCATCCGGGTAACCTTCACCATCGTATCTTTCATGGTGGCCTCTGATAATATCTATTGAATTGTTTAAAAAAGTAAGCGGCTGGAGAATCTTGACACCTTTAAGCGCGTGCAGTTTAATCTCTTCCCACTCTTCTTTAGTTAACTTCCCGGGCTTCATTAAAATGTAATCATGCACTCCTATCTTCCCAATATCATGCAGTTTAGCCGCGTCTCTTAAAATATTTATCCTCTCCTCATTTAGATTTAACTCCCTGGCTATATCTACAGCATATTTAGTTACATGCTCCGAGTGATTTTTAGTATAATGATCGCGGGTATCAATGGCCTCGGTTAAAGCCGAAACGGTATTCATATATAAATCCTGCAGTTTTTTATAGTTGTCGGCATTATTGATAATTATTCCCGCCTGCTCGGCAATGGCCACCAATAAATCCAGGTCGTGCTCGGTAAACACTTCTTTAGTCTTCTTATTATTAATATTTATAACTCCCAGGAATTGGCCCAGGCAGGATATAGGAGCGGCAATAAGAGAATTATTAAAATACTTTTCATTACTTCTCTTGGCAAAGCGTTGATCTTTCTCGATATCTACTACTAAAAGAGGTTCTTTAAATTCAGCTACCCAGCCGGAAACCCTCTCTCCCACCTTTACTCTGGTTTCCCTGATAACGGATTCATCAAGGCCTCTGGCAGCTTTAATGATTAAATCCTTCGACTCAAAATCAACCAGCAAAATTGAACCAATTCCCGCCTTAAAGGCATCGCAGGCTTCATTAGCAATCAACTGCAGGCTCTTATTAAGATGAATAACGCCGGCAGCCTCTTTGCTTATTTTATGCATCAACTCCAATTCCTGAATCTGCCTGTTCTTTCTTGCTATCTGTCCTTCCAGCTCGTTGATTTTAACTTCAAGGCTGCTTAAACTCATAGAATGCTCTCCTCTTAGTGTTTTTAGATATTCTTTTTATATTATACCATATTTTGGCCGGCCTGTGTCAAGATTTAATCAGGAAGAGCGTCTCAGAGCGGGTTTTTTCGCTTTTTCTAAAGACGCCTCTCACCGCGCTGGTTATCGTCAGGGCTCCCGGTTTTTTCACCCCTCTCATACTCATACAAAGATGTTCCGCTTCCACGACCACCATAACACCCTTGGGTTTTAGCTTCTTCATTACAAGGTCGGCGATCTCCGTGGTAAGATTCTCCTGTATCTGCAGCTTTTTCGACAACAGGTCAACTACCCTGGCCAACTTACTTAATCCTGTAATTTTGTGCCCTGAAGGAATATAGGCCACATGTGTCTTGCCAAAAAAAGGCAAGAGGTGGTGCTCGCAAAGCGAGTAGAATGGAATATCCTTAACCAATATAATCTCATCATGTTCTTTGGTAAATATTACCTCAAGCTCTTTGTCAGCCTTTCTTGTCATGCCAGCCAATATTTCATCACACATATTGGCTATTCTTCGCGGTGTATCAACAACCCCCTGCCTTTTTACATCTTCCCCTATAGCCTCGAGAAATAATTTAACGGCTGTCTCTACTTTTTTCTTATTAATACTCATTTTTTACTTCCTTTCATTTTCCCACGCAAAATTTTGAAAAAACCGCGTCCAGAATATCTCCGGAAGCAGACTCCCCTGTAATTTCTCCCAATCTATCCAGGGCCTCTTTTAGGTCGAGAGCAATAAATTCAAAAGAAAGGCCTTTTTTAAGGGATTTTTCCGCGTTTAGCAGATTGTCATAGGCCTGCCGTATGAGACTTTTATGCCGCAGGTTATTCAACATTGGACCTGAAACACAGGCGCCCTGCCCCTGAAAAAGCGTCCGAATAATGGCCTTTTCCACTTTTCTTAAATTTAAACCTTCAGCCGCTGAAATCTTAACAACCTCTTTGCCCTTTAAGAAACCTTTTATAGCCTCTGTCTTTAACTTCAAAGGCAAATCTATTTTATTAACAACCACAATCACAACTTTGTCTTTTATATGATCTATTATCTCTTTGTCCTGCGCGGAAAGAGGCCTGCTGTAATCTAAAACAAAAAGCGCTATATCAGCCCCGCTTACTGTATTTTTACTGCGTAAAATGCTTTCCTCTTCAACTATATCAGCCGGCTCCAGAACACCCGCCGTATCGATTATCCTGACGGGAACTCCCTCAATGTTAATTAACTCTTCAATTGTATCACGGGTTGTGCCGGCTTGAGGAGTCACTATAACCTTTTCTACCTTTAACAGCGCGTTCATCAGGCTCGATTTGCCAACGTTTGCCTTGCCGCAAATAACAACGGATGCCCCTTCGGTTAATATAATACCTCTGCCGGCGGTATCAAGCAGTCTTTTTAAAACTAAAGCGTTTTTTCTTAACCTTTTAGACAGAGAGCTTCCGCTTATAACTTCTATGTCTTCACCACTAAAATCAATTGAGGCCTCAGCATCTGACAAGAGATCAATCAACTCCTCCCGCATTGCCTTTATTTTTTTAGACAGGCGGCCTTTAAGATGGTTAAGAGCGACTCTTAAACCAGCCTCGGTCTTTGCCTGAATTACGTCCAGAACCGCCTCAGCCTGTGTCAAGTCAATCCTTCCGTTTAAGAAAGCTCTTTTGGTAAATTCACCCGGCTCAGCCAGCCTTACCTTTAAACCCAACACCAAATCAAGAATCTTCCTGGCGGGAACCAGGCCGCCATGACAGCTTATCTCAACTACATCCTCCCTGGTATAACTTTTTGGCGAACGCATAACGGTCATGAGGGCTTCATCTATTTCCTCTCTCCCCCCCCTGCTTTTAGACGGCGGATAAAGCACCCGGCCGTAATGAACGGTATGGGTTTGAAACCGAGAAGGCTTCTTTTTATCCGCGGAGACAAATAATTTGTCAGCAACCTTTAAGGCCTCTCCGCCGCTTAAGCGTACGATGCTTAGGCCCCCTACCCCTAATGGTGTCGCGATAGCCGCGATTGTATCACTCAGCCTAAAATTTTGATTACCCATTCTTATCCGCCCTGATTATTTTTCGAGCCTCGGCTACCACAAACAAAGAGCCCGCGGCCAATATCAAATCATTCTCTCCGGCCTTCTCGCGCGCCAACTCCAGAGCATTACTAACGCTATTGCTTAAATAAATCTTCTTTTTGTCTGAAATATGCTTTTTTATGCAATCCACAGACACTGCCCTGGGATGAAGGGCCTTGGTTAAAATAATTACATCACTTATTTTTTCCAACACTGAACATATACCCTTAATATCCTTATCCTCAGATACTCCAAGAATCAGTATCAGGCGGCTGTACTTGAATAATTTTAAGACAGCCTCTTTTAAGACTCTGGCACTGGCTTTATTCTGAGCCCCATCTAAAACAACAAGGGGTTTTCTGGCAGCCACCTCCAACCTTCCCGGCCACCTGGCTGAATTTACACCGCTTTCAACAGCGTCTGAGCTTACTTTGATATGATAAGAATTCAAGGCTTCAATGGCCGCTACCCCGCAGGAAGCGTTTATCATCTGATGCCTTCCCAAAAGAGAAGTCTTTAAATTAAATAATCTGCCGGACATACTTCTAACAGTAAAAGACTGAAACCTGCCGTTAAATTTTCCCTCTTTAAAACATACATCCTTGCCGATAACAAGCAAGCCGGCCTTTACCTCCCGCGCTCTCGATTCTATAACTCTTTCGGCCGCCTTTGGCTGAGGTGCGCTTATGGCCATCGACCGTTCTTTTATAATACCTGCCTTTTCAGCCGCTATTTTCGCCAGTGTCTTTCCGAGTTTACCTGTGTGCTCATAACTAATGGGCGTAATAACAGAAATCAGGGAACGAACAACGTTGGTAGCGTCAAGCCGTCCTCCAATGCCAACCTCAAGCACTACGATATCGGCCCTTTTATAACTAAAGTACAAAAAAGCGGCGATGGTATAAATTTCAAAGAAAGTCGGGCGGCTGCTTCCTTTTTCCAAATATTCATCTACCGCGACTTTAACTTTTTTAACAACGCGCATCAGGTCTCTCTTGCTGATTTTGCGGCTGTTTAATTGAATCCTTTCACGGAAATCGTGTAGATGCGGTGAAGTATAAAGGCCTGTTTTATAGCCGGCCTTTTTCAAAATACTGCTTATAAAGGCTGCCGTCGAACCTTTGCCTTTAGTGCCTGCTATATGAATAGCCGTTATTTTTTCGTGGGGATTGTCTAAGAAATTAAGGATTTCCCGCACTCTCTCGAGGCGGAATTTTTTGTATGAAAAGTTTTTGTTTTTTTCATTATTTATAAAAGAGTTGAGATATAAAACTGCCTCTTTATAATCCATTTAGATTAGTGTTTAAAGTGCCTGATACCCGTAAAGACCATGGCTATCTGTCCGGCATCCGCTTCCTTTATTACTTCCTCATCTCTAATGGAACCACCCGGCTGTATTATAGCCCTAATGCCCGCTTTACAAGCCTTTTCAATAGAGTCCTTCATCGGAAAGAAGGCATCACTTGCCATAACAGAGCCCCGGGCTCTTTTGCCCGCCTTCTTAATGGCAATAACGACCGAATCAACTCTGCTCATTTGCCCCGCTCCGATACTTACGGTCTGACTGCCGTCGGCCAGGACAATAGCGTTGGATTTAACATACTTACATACATGCCAGGCAAACAATAAAGAGTCTATTTCCTCGGGGGTAGGTTTTCTTCTGGTAGTTACTTTTAGGTCTCCGGCTTCAACTTTAATTACATCTTTTTCCTGTACAAGCATGCCGCCTGTCACTTTCTTAATGTCAATATCCAATCCCCGCTTATTCATATCCGGAATATCTAAAATTCTCATATTTTTTTTTCTTTTAAGAATCTGCACAGCCTTATCCGTGTAACCGGGGGCAATTACGCACTCAATAAACCTGCTGGAATTTATTAAGCCTGCCGTGTCTTCATCAACAACCTTGTTTAAACCTACAATCCCCCCAAAAGCGGAAAGCGGGTCGCTTTCTAACGCCTTTTCATAAGCTGAAGCAAGATTAGAACCCAAGGCGGCTCCGCAGGGATTATTATGCTTCAATATGCAGGCGGCAGGATTTTCAAAGTCCTTTATAAGCTCAATGGCGGCGTTTAAATCCATAATGTTATTAAAAGACAGTTCCTTGCCGGAAAGTTGTTTTAAAGAACAAACGCTTGGTTCGGTAACCTTATCATCCCTGTAAAAAGCGGCCTTCTGATGGGGATTTTCTCCATATCTTAAGTCCTGTATTTTCTTTAGCCTCAGCTCTAACTCACCGGAGAAAGCAAATTCATTATCGCCCGGCCCTCCTCCATCGGCAGTAAGCCCAAGACGAGCCTTCAAAAAGTCCGATATCTTCTTATCGTAGCCGGCAGTAACCTCAAAAACTTCAACAGCTAATTCAGACAAAGTCATCTCATTTAAACGGTTATCATTATCTTTTAGCTCTTTGATAATGCCGGTATACCTGCCCGCGTTAGATACAGCCGCTACAGACTTATAATTCTTGGCGGCCGCTCTCAACAATGCCGGGCCTCCGATGTCTATATTTTCCACAGCCTCCCCAAGCACAACACTGTCTTCGGCAATAACTTTTTCAAAAGGATAGAGGTTGACGACAACCATATCTATTAACTCAATACCGGCTTTTTTCAGTTCTTCTATGTGCTTTTGGTTGTCGCGTACGGCTAAAAGCCCGCCGTAAATTTTAGGATGCAGGGTTTTAACTCTACCATCAAGCATCTCACCGGTACCGGTTAGCTCTGAAACAGGCCTAAGCTTAATCCCGGCCTCTTCCAATGCTTTTCTGGTACCCCCCGTTGAAATTATCTCAATTCCCAGAGCTTCAAGTTCCCGGGCAAATTCCGTTATTCCACTCTTATCCGAGACACTGATTAGGGCCCTTCTAATCTTTACCACTTTAACTCTACCTCACTTACTTGTTTTTAATCTTAAGAAGCCTGACTTTTGTTTTTTCAACAGACAGCTCATTATTTAAAACGCCTATATCAGCCATAATATCTTTCTTTTGCAGTTTTAAATCAGATAGTTTCTCCCGCCACTTCTTTCTTTCTTCAGGGGTTAACTTTATCTGGCTATCCTTATCCAAAAGCCTGTTTGCTTCTTTAATGGAGGAGTTCAGGTTTTTTGCTATTCTTTTTTTCATTTTCAATTTACTCGACAAACTGCGAATGTCACTCTTTATTTCATTTACGTATTTATTAATCCCTTCTTTTAAACCTTTAATTTCCAGCTTAACTTCTTTTTCCTGAACAGAGTATTCTTTCTTTATCTTCCTTATCCTGCTGTCTGCCGCTTTTTTTTCAGCCGAGAGCGCGTTTCTGGCTTGTTTTATCTTTTTATCTACTCCGTCCTTTTCCTCTAAAATCCTTAAAAAAGAAGCGTCTTTATCTATCACCATCTTCCTGGCATCTTCTTCATTGGATAGCCATCCACAGCCAAAAAATACCGCGAGCATCAGCAAGCAAGCGCCCAGAATAAAAGCCTTATTTACTTTCATCATTTCCCTCCCGCTATATATTTAATGGATACACTACCAACTCAATAGGCATCTTTTAGAACTAAACATGTAATTTATTATGCCACGAACAATAAGCCTATTCAAGAAAAAAAATACCGCGCCGCCCGGTTAGTCTTTAATTTTTCACTATATACTGACGACTACCTGAAAAGGCTTCTCCCGATGAGAGTATGACAGAAACAGCTTCCCGTCTTTATAACTAAAAGAACCTTCTTTGCCGTCAATTAAAACTTGTTTGGGTTTTTTAGAAAGTTCCAACACCAAACCGCCTCTGAGATCAGGATGGCCCGCGACTTCAAATTTTATCCGGCCATCGGCGGCATCCATAGACAAAAGCTCGGAGGTGGCATACTTTAAAACAGCTTCTTCGCTCAATCTCAGATTAACCGGCGTAATAAAGCCGTATGTGGGAGGCATTAACAACTTCTCCTCAAACGGTACAACAATCTCTTCTTTACCGGTGGGACTTTTAACTGTTAATCGTACGGCCTGGGCGTTACGGTGATAATTAAGAACGTAGAGATAACTGTACTCTTCATTGAAAAGCTGTCCGGCAATTATCTCCGGGTTATTACTAAGGGTATACTTATTTATTCTATCGGTCGCTATCAGCCTGCCGTAAGCCTCTAAATGCTCTCCCAATTCATAACTAAAGGCTGTTCCCAGCACCGTCACCCTTCCTTTGCCGGTATTTTTTGTCAGGCCGCAGCACTCTCCCTTTTCCGTTCTGGCAATAACCTCCGAGGCGCCTTCCTCATAAAGATTGATTCTGGGCAGGCATTGAAAATCCTTAACACCCAGAAGATCTATTTTAGGTGTCACCGGAAAAACCGCCTCTTTCCTCTTAACACCGCATTCATCCTCAAGATAAGCGCATTCATTTAAGCTTAAATCTTTATTTGGGAAGGTGGGCATAATAATTAAGTGCCCTCCGCCTTTTACATAATCAGCCAGCTTCTTCTGCGTATCCTTATCCATATAATCCAGGGAAATTATCCAGAGCTGCTTATACTTCTTCAATCTTTCTAAGGCTGCCGCCTGGATATCCTCAACAATAAAGTCTTCATTGAGCACCTGAAGAGATCTTAAAAGCCCGTCAAAAAGGACCTGATCTCTCAGCCGTTTCGGGTCGTAGGACAAGCCCAAGTCGGAGACATCCATTTTCCGATTACCAAAAGCGGGAATAGTAAATTCTGTATGATAATACGGACGGTATAAACCAACACAAATTTCCACATGCTTCTTAACATTTATTAAATTCTCACCGTGTGTTTTAATAAACTTTCCCAAGTTCCTGATGACCTCGTACAAATCGCTTTGCTCGCCTTTAACATCAAGAGGGGTCTGCCAATAGAAAACAGGCCCCAGATCACCCTTTCTCGGAGGATTTACGCCCTGCGAAAACATATAAAAGTTCATTCCTTTCATGCCATGGGCCAAACAGGCTTTATAAAAAAGATTTAACTCGTTCGCGTATACGCGGGTTTTATGATGGCGGCTGCCGGCTTGCATCTCTATCCCCAAAACAGGATAGCTGTGTCCCTGCAAAGCGCGTACAACCTCATTACAAATCAAATCATCATGCATATTCCTGAAGTCTACCGCCTCGGGAATATGATCAACTCCCAGCATAATCTCAGGGCATAGATTATCCAACTCATCATACATAATTATGTTAACCGGATACTCCAATGCCCGGCCGTCTATCCAGCCCGGGAGGTTATGAAAAGCCGGTATCGTTATCTTAAAGCTCCTTGCCTCTTTAAGCAAATAGATGAGATAGGCGGCATAGTATCGGTGGTAAAAAAGGTGCCAATCTTTATACTCCAGATAATCTTCTTTATTTTTTACCTTTTCCGAAGGGGCTTTTACTTCACTAAACTCTTCGTAGTTTGTCCGGTAAACTTCATTTAGCTTCGAGATATGCCCGTAGTTCTTTTTCAAAAAATCGTGATAGTGTTTAATGCATTCCCGGTTGTAATCACCCTCAGCAGAAAACCAATAATAAAAAGCTATTTCATTGCATAACTGCATCATAATGATCATTTTGTCATTACTAATCTGATATTTTTCAATTATCGGCATTACATTTTTGTACCAGCGCTTGGCATACTTTAAATAGACGGGGTTCATATAACTGGTCATCTTTAAGGGATGGATATTATTGTCCTTATCAAGCGCCTGAACCTCCGGATATTTTTCAAAAAGCCACTCAGGCAGGCCGTTGCGTTTGTACTCAGCCAGGATATAAGGGCCCGGTTTAACAATCACATAGAGGCCCATTTCATAGCACAAATTCAGAAATCCTATCAAATCTCTCTCCGCGCGGCTATCCCCCGTAAAATCAAACTTATTGTCCTCATACTCATGCCAGCACCAGGGAATATAAAAAGAAACCGTATTGCAGTTGGCTTCCTTCAATTTGGTAAGATGAAGCTTCCATAATTTCTTTGGAATTCTAAAATAATGAATTTCACCTGAGAAAATAAAAAAGTCATTGTTGTTAAGCCTGAATCCGTCCTTAGTAATCTTAAAATCCATTTTTACCCCTCTTTTAAGTTAATTTTTCGCGATAAGAAAAAGGGCAAATTCATTTTCTTAATTTTGCTTTCAGAAGAAAGAAAAATAAATTTGCCCTTTTCTCTATTTTTTAGGCCTGCCTTTTATCAAATAATTTATATCTTCTTCAACCGCTTTATCCAACTTGATAAAACTAAGGCCTATATCATAATGCAAATCTTCTTTTTGCGGCTCTTCCGCCCAAACTACTTTTGACAGTACCTCCTTGGAGCTATCATCCTTTTCCTGAAAGATAACCTTTAAAACTACATCCCCGTCTACTATCCTGTTAATTCTATTAGTATTATTGCTTTTAAAGCGGCAGTTAAAGTTAAAAACCCATCCCAGGCAATTCGAACATTTATCGCACTTCCAGCCCTTCGGCCAGCTCAACCTCACTCCGCCCAGACTTATATCTTTAGACAGAACCGGTATCTCATTCGTCAACACGGTACGCTTATCTTTTCTTAGAAGTTGACCCAAAAACCGCACCTCGACACTACTTCTCTTCTGCCTTCTTTTTTCATTAATCATACATTCACCCTCTTTTATGAAACTTTTTGATCCACAATTTGATCCCTGTATTCCTGAGGTGAAATATTCATCCATTTTTTAAAAACTTTACTGAAGTAATTCGGGTCTTGATAACCGGCCGCGAAAGACACCTGAGCTACACTAAGACGCCGGTCTTTAAGCAGCCTAACAGCGGCTTCCAGCCTGATTTTTGTCAGATATTCAATGAAGGTCGCGTTGTACTCTTTTTTGAACTGATGTGAAAAATAATAGGGACTCAGGCTGACTACCTTAGAAACTTCACCGAGGCTTAAATTAGGCCGGTAATAGTTCTCCCTTATGTGGTCTATCGCCCTGGCGATACTTTCTTGCAAATGGGTCTGAGACAATTCTGAACTCATAAAAACCATCTCTTCAAACTTCGACATAAAAACGTAATTAACAAACGACTCCAGAAAAAAGCAGAGTTGGTCTAATCTGCTTTTATCCAGAACGCATATTTCTTTGCCTTCTTTGCGTAATTTCTTTTTTACAGACTTCCCGCGCTCTTTTTTCTCCATAGACAGCCGGTCTTTGTTCATTACCCTTATGCCATTAGACACGGCTATTCCGTAAACTTTTTTGCGAAACAAAATGGGAACAATAAATCTTTTTATACCCGGCTGACAACTCGAAATTTGCGTTTTTTTCTTCTCAATTGCCCTTTTCACATCTCCAGCTATTACTTTTTCACACTTGACTGATCCTGCTCCCGTTGATTTTCCGATACCGTTTATACGGCAGAAGTTACTCGCGCTTTCGCCGTTAAACCGGTAAAAAGACAACTTCAATCCAAAAAGAGCGTCAAAAAAAACACTTAACTCTTTTATAATCTTTATCTCGCCGAACCTTGATACGTCAATAAGACTATTCATTTTCCTCAATTCATTAAACCTTTAAAAATATTAATAATCCATCAAAAAGGCCTTCTCTTTTAGAGAAGACCTTTTTCGTCAGTATAGAACCGCCAACTTCACCAAGAATTGACTTCATAAAATCAAACCTCTTAATGTCCATCCAAATCGCCCCTTCCTTCCGGCGATTATATTCTCAAAAATTGTAAAAATTAATCGAATGAAAATCAAGAACCCCCTACGCAAAGAAATACTATCACAACTTACCTAATTTGTCAACCTATTCTTCTTGCTCTGAGCGGGTAATTTTTTGTTATCCTGAAGATTACACTATGTTCTTTCTTATCCTTAAAGGCCGGAATAACATTGCTGCTATGCACCTTACCGTCAACTATTATCTGATCGGGCCCATCATATTTGAATATCTTGATATTATAAGTAGCTCCCCTAAAAACTCTCTTTACGGAACATTCTGTCCAGTCGTCGGGCAGGATCGGCTCAATTCTCAGTCCATCATATTCAGCTCTAACACCAATGAGCCATTCTATGCCCGCCTTAAAATACCAGCCGGCCGAACCCGAATACCAGCTCCAGGCTCCCCGCCCGAAATTCTTAGAATCCGGGCCGTCTACATTGCCGCAGGTCACGTACGGCTCAGCTTTATAAAAGTCCGGATTCATCCCTCTTTTAACAGGCATAAATCTATCATACAAATCCCAGGCCTTAGCGGCGCGTCCGGCGACAACCTCCGCGATAACCGCCCAACAGGCGGCGTGGGTATACAAACCGCCGTTTTCTCTCGCGCCCGGCGCGTAGCGGGATAAATACCCTATCCTGGCATCAGCCTTAGAATAAGCGGGAAAGAAAAGAATCGGCCCGTATTCACGGTAAAGATGCTTATCAAGAGACTCCAGTACTGTCTTCAGCCTGGCCGGAGGAATTATTCCGTTAATAATAGCCCACGTCTGGGCATTCAGAAATATTTTCCCTTCCTCCCGCGCTTTACTTCCCAGAACAATTCCATCGTCTCTGGTTGCCCTTATATACCACTTGCCGTCCCAGGCATGTTCGTTTATATTGTCTTTCAGCCTTTTGACTTCCTCTTTAAATCTTTGAGCAACTTTTCTTTTATTAAGCCTGGTTAATAAATCCGACCACTCGGAAAGTATGCCGCACAAAAAATGCCCCAGCCAGACAGATTCACCCTTCCATTTGTCACCGGCGCGGCAAAGGCCGTCATTCCAATCACCTTCTCCAAGAAGAGGCAGGCCGCGGGAACTTAGCCTGCTGAGACTTTTTTCTATAGCCTTAAGGCAATGATCATATACCGAGGTTTTTCTATTAGAGTCAAGGTAACCAACCTTTTCTTTCAGGAGGCCATAATCCGCCGTCTCCTTCAGATAATTAATAGTTACAAAAGGCAGCCACAATAAATTGTCGGTGATGTTGTTTTTAGCACCTATATCATTAAGCGGATTCCACCAGTGCTGCACCATACCGTCTTTAAATTGATGCGAGGCATTAAGCAGAATTTGTTTTTTTGTCAGTTCAGGATTAGTAGTCAGAAAAATTTGAGAATCCTGAAGTTGATCTCTATAACCAAAATCGCCGCCCGTCTGATAATAGGCCGATCGGCCCCACAGCCTGGAAGAGATGGCTTGATACCTTAACCAATAGTTATTAATAAAATTAAAACCTTTATCAGGTGTCTCTATGTGAAAACCATCAAGCAGGTCAACCCAGCTTTTTTTAGCCTTTTCTAAGGCCTCTTCCGCTCCTGTTATACAGCAATACTGTTTAATAAGCTTCTCAACCTGCTTTTTGTCTTTTGCCAGGCCTAAAGTAAAAACTACCTTTTTTTTCTGTTTAGCATCTAATTTAACATTTACATGCAGGCTGCCAATGGAATCATTCCACTTCCCGTCACTATTCGAACACACTCCCTTTTTCACGGCCGCCGGTTCGTTAAAGTCACCATATTGGCCTAAAAAGCTCTCTTTGTCGCCTTCAAAAGAGACGGGCCTCACACTTGAAGAATGAAAGGCAAGGTAATCCCATGACTTATTCCACGGAATCCCATCCTGAGTCTTGACGGTCCAGAGTCTTTTCTCAGCCAGCAAAGCTTTTTGTTTGGGGTCGTATTTAGTCTCGATAAATAATTTATGAAATTCCCTGTGAGCATCGGGAGCTACACCCAGGGCCCACTCCAGATAGGTAAAGAGGCTTAAATCTCTTTTCTTTGAACTTAGATTTTCAAGCGTTAAAGACCATATTTCCAATGTGTCATCCGGAGCCACTAAGACGGTCAGGATTGTCCGAATATCATTATGCAGGCTTTCAAAAGTACTAAAGCCCAATCCATGGCGGCATTTGTAGTTCTTTGGACTTTTTTTTACCGGTTGATAAGTAGATGACCAAAACTTACCGGTTTTGTTATCCCTTATATATATAAACTTACCCCAGTTGTCCCTGACAATGTCCTGATTCCACCTGGTAATTCTATTCTCACGCGCGTGCTTATACCAGCTGTAACCGCCTCCCGCCTGAGAAACAACCAAGCCGTAATTTTTACTGTTGGAAATTACGTTCACCCACGGCCTGGGTGTCAGGGGTGTTTTTATTACATACTCTTTGCCGTCTTCGCTAAAATAGCCATATGGAGTATTATAATTTTTTTCTGCCATCTCAAAAAATTACTCCTCTTTAAGTAATTTGTCTACTTTGGGACTTACCCTCTTAGCAAACTCTTCCGCGTCTATTTCACCCAGAAGCAGGTAATCAAGCTCCGGACGTATATACTTGTCTTCAGCTTCTCTCCATTTGGGATGAAAAGGAGAGTAAACTACATATTCAACCGCTTCATTTAACATCCCCTTATTTAGCGGCTTCTTGGGATCACCTGTCCAGTAGGGGCCTTCCGCAATCTTGATATTCGCGGGCTGCGCCAACCCTTTTTTAGCCATCATAATCTGCCCCTCATTTCCTGCAAGAGCTTTTACTACCTCCCAGGCGGCCTCGGGGTTTTTGGTCGTCTTTAAAATACAGTAAGCGCTGCCCCCCGTTCCAAAAGCTCTCCTGCCGCCAGGGCCTTTAGGAAACATAACTATATCCCAGTCAAAGTTCTTAATATCTCTCAACGCCGGACTTTCCCAAACACCTGAATTATACATAGCCACCTGGCCGGTCATAAAGAGCTGATTGGCGCTTTTACCGGAACTGCTTAAAGCTTCCGGATTAGGGGAAACTTTATATTTTGTATACAAATCAGTATAAAACTGGAGGCCCTTTAATGTTTTCGGATCACTAAGGGCGCACTTAGTGGGATTATCAACGCTATCGGCCAGCCTGCCGCCGTAAGCATAAATAAAGTTCTCAAAAAAATGACTGCAAAAACCATACTGGACCGTTCTTCCCTTGGCGTCTTTTCTGGTTAAGGCCTGAGCCTTTTCTAACATCTCTTCCATAGTCCAATCATCAGTGGGATACTCCAAACCAGCCTCGTCAAAGAGTCTCTTGTTATAATAAACACAGGCAAATGGCGCCGTATCCCGGGGAATGCCCAAAATCTTGCCGTCTCTGGTAAACCTCTTGACTACATCGGGAAAGAAGTCTCCAATATCAAAATTCGGATCCTTTTCAATAAAAGGTTTCAGGTCAAGAAACAGGTCGTGGGTTACAAAGTCTACAAAAACTTTTACCTCCGCGAAAGAAACGTCAGGGGGCGCCCCTCCGGCCACTCTGGTTAAGAGCTTGTTAGTATAATTTGAGATGCCCGGTGTATGCTGGAGCTCTATTTTTATATCGGGGTGTTCTTCCTGCCACTTTCCGGCAATGCCTTCAATAATCTCAACCTCCTCGTAGCCGCCCCAGTACGAAACTTGTATTCTCGGCCGGCCGTCATCTTCCCTGGCGCCGCATCCAAAAAGACAAATCGTAACGGCTAAAGCCGCGATAAACCCTATAAGCCTAATGCGTTTTAACATCACTGCCATTTCCTCCTTTATTATCCTGCAATCTCTAACACCAATGCTTGTTATAAGTTGCAAGGGTAATTCTCTTCCTTCCGCAAGAGTTAATTGAATGTAATTTATCACAAGAAAAACCGGCAGTCAAGTAAATTCTTGTTCGCCGCTAAACTTTTAATAAATTTTAAGGATTTATCTTTAAAGGCGGGGTATTTTGACGTCCAAACACCTGAACTTCTCGCGCAGTTTGACTATTTCATTACCGGCTGCAAATGTTACTGTTGGTTCTTTCTTTACTTTCGCGCGCCCCTTACTTTCTCAGATAAGGCATAATCTCATTAGCAAAATTCTGGAAATGAACAAGATCATCGGCTTGCTTGTCCTCCCGGGAAAGGCTTGAAAGGCGCACCATAAGCCCCTGAAACTCTCCGCCCTTAAGCATATCCAGCACCAGGCGAATCTGCTGTTTGTTATAACTGGCATACATTTTTTTGCCGGCCGCGTACCAGTAAATAACCTGCTGAGTTCCTTTCGGCGTTTGAAAGATAAGCCTGTTAGCTGCCAGCTTACTATCATACAGTGATAATTGCACCAAGCCTTTTCCGATTAATTCGGCATTGCCTCCTCCTATATAACAGTACTCGGGAGGATGAAAACTTGTTCTGTCCTTCTGACTGTAAACAACGTAAAGCTGAATAATACTGCCGTCATCATTAACGTAATTGCGCAGGATAACCTTATCCGTGCCCAATATCCGGTATATCTCTTCCAACTCTTCGGGGCTGATGTCCGCGTCTTTACCATTCCATTCACCTAAACTGTAGGGAATTTCAATCCGCTTTGAACTGCCCTGACTTACCTCGCCCTTCCTGTTCAAAACAAAGGTCACCCAGAAAGAGCTGAGAGCTAAAATTATAATTACTACTAAGTACTTTGTTTTTTCGGTTCCCATTGTAATGCCTTGTTGATTAAAATTAAACCCGCGAGCGCGAATATAAAAACAAACATCCCGGAGTAGTCATGAAACTTTCCCGTAGCCACTTCCTGTCCATATTTGCGGGCCACCCATAAAAGCATTGTTATGCGCAATATGTTGGCGCCCAAAGCTAAGGGAATAGAGGCCAGAAAGAGGATAAATTTTTTAAAACGCGATAAATCAGCGACATAGGCAAACAAAACTCCCAGCCCGCACAAAGCTATCAATGACCTTAAGCCGCTGCAGGGAGAGCCGACGGTAAGCGAGGTGTTAGGCAGGTGAACTATGCTTCCATTACGCACAGCCGTTATTCCCAGCCAGTTAATTAAAACGGTTCCCGCCTGCGCCGCGAGAAGTTTCATTTTAAAACTTATATGGATGGTTAGCACTCTGGGCATAGGTACCATAAAGATAAGAAAGGATATGGGGAAGAAAAGCTCTTTAGCAATAGCCGCTCCGCCCAGATACAGGCTAAGCCCGAATAAGGCCATCAGCAAGGAAGCTCCGCTGATAAAGCCTATCTTTAAAATAAGCCCCGCGGCGTGCATAAGCAGAGCGGCCGCGATAAGAAAAAAACCGATGCCGCTTGATGAAGCTTGAAGCTGCTTAAGCCTTTCCCTCTTCCAATAAATTAGCCCCAGAGCTATGAAAGGCACCAGATAACCGTGAGAATAGTAAGACTCTGTTTCTTCAAACCTTTCTATCATCCACTTAAAAGTCGGCAGATAGGTAATTACCAGCAGGACAAAAATTATAACAAGCTTAATTAACGTGCCTTGTTTTTTCACAACCCGCCCTCTGTCATAAATTAAGACGTTCCTTTATATTTTTTGCCGCCGGGCTATCGGGAAATTTTTCTACAACCCGACGGTAAATTTTATAGGCCTTTTCTTTATTGTCAAGATGCGTTTCGTATATAGTAGCACTTATAGCTAAAGATTGCAAGACCAAAGGAGTATCCGGGCCTTTGTTTATTTTGTTGTCTAAAAAGTCTACGGCTTCCTGCCATCGGTTCTGATCACCGTAACAATTAATAAGCTGTTCCAACGCCAAAAGGACATTGAGCTCATCCGGATTTTCACTAATGTAGGTTGTATATTTACTGATAGCTTCGCCATAAACATCTTCCGCCGCTTCAAACCTGCCTCTGGCTCTTAAAGAACGGCTAAACGGCAGCGGAACCCTTAAGCCGGTATTTGTATAGAAATACTCTTTCATAACTCTCTTAAAGTTCTCTTCGGCCTCCGGCCAACTACCCTCCTGTTGATAAATGACGGCGATAGCATATACGGCGCTCGCGCACTGTTTATTTAAGGCGGGATACTCCTTCAGAACCCTTTGATATTCACTTATAGCCCTCTCGGTCTCATTCCGCGTATTATATATGCCGGCAATCATCAGCTGGGCCTGAGCGGACGGCGGCCAGCCGGGATAACTAATAATCATCTTTCTAAAATCAACTATTATCTCCTTCGACCTATTGCTAATCAGCCTCTCGCGGCCAACCTCATCCGCCGCTTCAAACTCCTTTATAAAGCGTGCATATTTACGGTTAACCAGCCAGTAGGCCCTCTCCGCTTCATAGGCGCCGTAGCACCCCGACAGACACAGTGTTGCAAGAATCAGGATAACCCGCGAAAATTTAAGTATTTTTTTATTGAACTTCATCATTGCTTAATGACTCTCCAATATGCTCTTTAAAGATATACAAATTAGCAGCAAGGGTATATACCAAAGCATCTGAAAAAACCGCTACTATAATCCCGAAAAATAAGATTAGAAGAGTAATATCGGGTACAAACCTATCCATCAGGTAAGGCTGTCTTAAAACAATAAGAGTAGCGCCAAAATCAAGCAGTCTGCAGGAAAAAATCAGAGCGAAGGTTACAAGATATAAGCGGCCTGAAAATACAAAGCTCTCCTTCAGCGCGCCCCCAAACTTCATCCTCTTGTACATAATCGCTATAAAGGTGTAAACGAAAAAGCATTCAGCGCCTGCCAGGACAAAAAAAGTGACGGCTGAATTTATGAGTGCCGGACGGGAAATGCCGGGAAAAAGTTTAGTTACCAAATAAGGAACCGCCCGCGATAAAAGGTAACTTACCGTCACCATTAGAACCATACAGCCGGCTATATGAATAAACCTTCTCATGGCCTTATTAAAGTTTCTGAAAAAGGCCGGCTCCCGGCCCCGGTGATAATTACAAACCATACCTACGGCAATGGCCGCCATCAGACTTCCCATCAAAGGATTAACCAAAAAGTTCCTTGCATTTGAAAAAAGACGCGGCAGAAGTGTAAAATTATACGGATAATGCAGATACTGCGCCCCGTAGAAGTCTGTAACCGGCTGGCCAAGCAGGCTGTTAAGGGGGCTCATGGGAATCAAATATAAAATAAGAAGGACAAGGGAGCTGGCAAGCGCCGTGATCAGGAAAGGAATAAAAGCTCTCGGATAACGCCGTAAGAAAACAAAGTTTGCTTTAACAACAGGCTTTAGTATGGAAAAATTATTTCTTAAACCCATAGTTTCCCACCGACCATAAACTACTTCCCCTCTATATCCAGAAAGCCCGAATTACGCATCCACCTGAAAGTAACCAGGCTGACAACAGCCAGAGCGCCAACCATATAAATACCCTTTATCCCTCGTACGCCGAGAGCAATCAAACCAAAAAAACAGGTAACGGAATATAAAGTCAATACCACCTTCATCTGCGATTTCTCCTCCATCAGCAGACGGTGGTGAATGTGATTTTTGTCAGCTTTAAAAAGCGGCTCTTTTTTAATAAGGCGTCTTAAAATAGATAAGAACGTATCAATTAAAGGAACCGCCATGGCAATCATAGGAACAAGAACGGCAATAATAGTCGTACTTTTCTGAGAACTTTCTATAGCTACCAGGGCTAAAATTAGGCCCAAGAGCATGCTTCCGGTATCTCCCATAAATATACTGGCCGGATAGAGATTGTAAGGTAAGAAACCCAGACAGCTTCCGGCAAGAGCCGCGGTCAAAAAACAAAGCATATAGTTGCCGTCAATAAAAGAGGCGGTAAACAAAAATACAGCCACTATAGCCGTTATGCCGCAAGCCAGGCCGTCTAAACCATCTAAAAGGTTAATGGCATTAATTGCCCCCACTATCCAGCCAACCGTAACAAGATAGGATAAGAGTTTAAGAAAGGGAGTATCTACAGACAGGCCAAAAAACTCTTCAATTCTAAAACCGTAATAATAAACAATTGAGGCAACCGCCACCTGGCCGGCCAACTTTAACAAAGCGGGTACATTCTTTATGTCATCGTAGACACCAAGAAGGACAATCGCGGAAGCTCCAATCAAAAGGCCGGTAAGCAGGTTCCTATCAGCCGTTAGCGCCATTATATGATAAACAAAAAATATGCCCGCCAAAAAAGAGATGAAAATTGCCATACCGCCCAGGCTGGCAATACTCTCTCTGTGCACCTTGCGCCTGCCGGGCTTATCCAAAAACCCCCCCCAACGGGCCAGTTTTCTGATAAAAGGCGTCGCAATAAAAGAAACCGCGATACAAATTATGAAGGTGAAAAAATAGCTTTTAGTCATTTATAAAACTTTTTTTCAATTTACATTTTTAGCACAAAAATTGTGTTAATCATTTTTGCAAGGTAATTACAGTACACCAACAGTACCTTTTAAAAAATGGAACAACCTTAAAAAGGCAATTATCCGCCTTTACAAATATCTTAAAAGTCAGCCTAAAAAGCGCCTCATTTCTTATATATTTCCAAAAAAAAGCGCCCAAGGCAAGAAAAAAGAAATTTTTTTGTCTGCAAGAAGTAAAATTCTTTTTAACTGTATCTACGTCGCCCATTTTTAAGGGATGCTCATCTTTTGTCCTGTCTTTAGGGGTTACTAAGCGATAGAAGTTTATAATAGGATTCATCCCCAGGGGTTCTATGAAAATAGCTTTTCCTCCTTTTTTCAAAATCCTGCTGATCTCTGAACTTGCCTTTCTTATGTCCAAATGGTGAATTATTGCGGATCCGAATACTAAATCAAACATATTATTATCAAACGATAATTTTTCCGCATCCATTTCCAGCATTTCCGCATAATCATTTAATTTTTCTTTTATTATGAACTTTTTCATAATCTCAACGGCCTCTGAGGACAAATCAATAGCCTTTACTTCTGCGCCTTCTGAAATAAATTTCGACAATGGTTTTTTATTAATTCCACAACCATAATAGAGAAGTTTTCTACCTTTTAAGTCTCCCATTTGAGAAATGGCATAATTAAAAAGAAGCTCTTTGACCTCTTTAGCGTAAAATTTTTCCTGAGCTTTTCTTTCCGCACTTTCGGCAAAAAATTTATCATGAAAATCTTTTTCGTCTTTTTTGCGAATAATTTCATCGGCCCTATCTTTATGAAAGGTGTTATTCATATCCATATTCACTTCCCGCTTTGTTTTAATCTACTTTCCTTTGTCCATAAACCACTTCAGAGTTTTTCCGAAAGCCTCATCACATGAAACTAACTGTTTATATCCTTTAAGCCTTATCTTTCTTGACTCATAGTGCGTCGGTGTATTGAATTTTTTAATTCTTTTGGCAGTAACCGGAAACAGATGCCCTGTTATCTTTTCCAACAAGTCAAAAAAATAGGTTAATGCTAAAGCCGGAAAAAGCGGTATCCGAAATCTGGAAATCTTCACCCCCGCGTGATAAGCTATTTTTTCAACTATCTTTTTTACCGGCATTTGGGGTTCATCGGAATAGTTATAATAGCTAATACCCGGCGCCATATTATCTAAAAGAAATAACGCGGCATTAACAACATTTTCTACGTAGGCAATTGACTTAATATTGCTTCCCTTTCCAATAAATATAAATTTCTTATTAGCAATTTTACTGATCAAATGGTACATATTAGCATAATTTTCAGGACCAAAGACTACCACCGGCCTTATTACATTAACCACTCTTTCATTGTTCACAGCCGTCCATTCTTCTAATACTTTTTCCGCGGCTAGTTTAGATTTACCGTAAAACGAGGCTGGCTCACAAACCGCGTCATCCATTACAGGCTTGCTTCTATCTCCATAGACTGCTACTGAACTAAAAAATAAAAAGTTCTTTACGCCGCAAGCATCAGCGGCCTTTGTTAGATTTTTTGTTCCACCTTCGTTGACTTCGAAAAACTCATCTTCAGAAACGCCAAAATCATGATGTTTAGCCGCCAGATGGATAATGATATCGTATCTTTTTTGATTCAAGGCATTTATTAAGCTATCTTTATCACATATATTTCCATCTATATGCTTAAATAACTCACTTGAAATTGCAGGTTCAGTTACATCATACCCGGTTACCACATTTTTCCGGCTTATTAGCTTTTCAATTAAATGTTTACCTATAAAACCACTACTGCCCGTAATAAAAATGTTCATATTAAGCTCCATACTTTTTATTTATAAAAACACCACCTAATAAGGCCGGCAAAAAAACCCACTCCCCACGAAAGATGAATAAATAAAGCGATAAAAAAAACAGCAGGCACATATTTTATGTTTTTCATGTTAAGGCTGCTTCTTGATAATAACACAAACACAATTACATAGCAACCCGACAAAAGCCACAATAAATAGTAATTTTGGCAAAAAGTGAACGCTATAGAAAAAAATAATGTTAAAATAAAAAGCGGTGCCGCCATTTGCCTGATTTTTAAAGACGCGGGGTGCTTCTTAAGAGTTTTAGCTTTCCAAAAGCCATATCTAAAATACTGTTTAATTAGTTTAAATAAAGAACTCCGCGCATAATAGGTTGATTTAATTTTGGGTGAAAATAAAATCTGTCCGCTTTTTTTGCGAAGCCGATAATTTAATTCATAGTCTTCATTAACCATAAAAGATTCATCAAAGCCTCCAATAGCCTCTAAATCCTTTTTATGCCATGCACCTAAATAAACAGTGTCAACATACTGTTGGACGTTTTTATCAGACCTATATACGGCATTACCAGAAATAAAAGCATTTGATAGTGCCATAACTAAGCTATTCGTAAAATACGAGTTGCCCTGACCAGCTTGAGGCCCGCCAACATTTACCGCGCTCGTCTCATTTAGCAGCTTTACCGCTTGAGAAATATAATCCTTTTCATAAACAGTGTGAGCATCCATTCTTATAACAATATCACCTTGAGCTTCTTTAATGCCCAAATTCATAGCTGCCGCCTGTATTTTGCGGTTATTACTTTTTACGTGAATAAATGAATACTTTTGGGTATATTCTTTTAGGATATTTAATGTGCTGTCAGTGCTTCCGCCATCATATATAAGCACTTCCAATTTATTCTTTGGAAAATCGTTAGCAACTATCGATTCCATGCACTTTGCAATGTGTTGTACCTCATTATAACAAGGCATTATTATTGATACATTAACTATTAATTTCATAATACTCCGCTAATTCAAATTCTAAATTTTGCGCAAATATTTGAATTAGAGGCCTCCCTTCATTCCTTTGCTTTTTCCTTAACAACCGCTTTTATAAACGCGTCAAAAACAGAAAATTGATTTTCGAATGTTAATAGCGGCGCAATTTTTTTTATACTGTTTTTGCATTCAAACATAAAATTTTTATTTGATATTTTCATTTTAAGTTCATCTGGGTTGGCATATGAAAAGCCAATTTTGTATTTGTTAATAATTTCTTCGCAACTGCCAAAGTAACCCCTCGGCAGGACAATTGGTATTTCGGCGCAAATTGCAAAGAGAAACCGCATGGGAACACTATTGTTAAAACGCGAATACTTCTTGTTAATATTATAAAGAACGGCACAGGCATCGAACTGTGTCATGAAAGCGGCAAAATTGCCATTAACAATATCCATTTTGTTAAATAGTGGAAAGATATGAAGATATGGATGCTTTTTCATATTGATGTCAGGCTTCCCAATATGTACGTGGATACCTTTGTCAGCAATTTGGTAAATTTGCCTGCTGACATCATCAATAGTGCGCTCTGAAAACCCGGTGGTGCCAATAAAAACAATATGCGGCTCCTTGTCTTTTCTTGATAGAGGGGTGCGTTCTATGCCGCAATGATAGTTTTGGCGAAAATAGCTGATGGCTTTTAAGTCCTTTCCATGATCCTTTAAATTGAATTGACGATTAAAATAGCTATACATAACTTCCGTACAGTGTATTCTTCCATCAAGCTTTTCAATTATATTTTTAAATATTTGATCTTCTTTATAAGTTTGTCCTACCGTATTTATAATAAAAAATGGGTATGTTTCAATATTTAAAATAATGGGTACTTTCACGCCGCACCCTTGAATTGCTTTTATCTCTTTAAAACAAGTAATGCTCCAACTAGAATAAACTACCTCAATCTTATACTGTTTTAATATATCCGCGAGCATCTTCATTAGTTTGTTATCATTTTTTAAAAGCTGCTTTTTCATTATTCGTTCCCGGAGTTTCATTAAAAAACAACATTTATCAAGCATAAGAGGTTTTAATGTTTTCTTTAAAAGGCGCTTGGTATTTACTTTCAAATTAGAAAAGCGTCCTTTTCTTATTTCGTATAAATTAATTATTTCCTTAAAACCTGGCAAGCCGCTTAATTCATTAAAGTTGCGGCTTTTATCTGCATTTAGTACAAAAACCTCATACCCCGCATCCCTAAACATACTGATATCACTCTCATCTTTAAGTGATGCCATCAGGGTTAGGTATAGTAGTCTCATTAACATTCTCCCGCAATAATAAAAACAATGCTCTTCGCTTAATATCTGAAATGCTATTTAGTATAACTTCTACTTTTATAATTCCATGAATAGCCGGCGGTCAACTTTAAGCCTCCCCATTTATATTCAGGCGGGGTATTTGGCCAATTTGTATTGATTACACCCAAACAGTCTTTTCTCTTCGAGATAATATCTGCCCATTTATGTATGTTTTCTTTATCGTATGCGGTAGCCACCATATAGTCAAATCCATTAGCTTTAAAATATGACGGGCTTTTTTTCATTTTATGCAGCTCATCATCCCCTTTATACCACCAGACAATAGGAACTACATTTTTAGGGATTGACTTTATCGCTTCAGCCGTACCCCCTTTCATCCTGCCGCCATATATCATTTGCAACAACTTTTGCCCTCCAAAATGATGAGGGTTAAGCATGTCATCATATAGAAAAATTTTCATATTGGGTTTCAGGCTATAAATAAAATTGCATATCTTGTTTATATCGTAACTTAACAGTTCGGCATTGCTTTTGCCCTCTTTTAACGACCTTGAATCTCTGTTCATACCAAACACCTCAGAGTCCCCGATAACGATAGCATCAATATTAAGAGCGCTCTCCATTAAACCTCTTATGGCCTGAAACACAATTTCATACGTCCTTGGTTCTCCGGGACAATATGTAGATTTCCAGTAACAGGGATTAAGTTGTAAAACAAAATTATAATTTAATAAAACTTTCTCCTTTTCTTTTATCCTGCCATTCGGCAATCTCTTAATTTTGGTCGGCGCGCGATATCTAAAATCATACGGGTAAGCATCTCCTTCATCAATATCCCAATATCTCATATCTCCATCTTCAACTTTATAGTCTATTCCTTCTATATAGATCTTAGTTTTATCCAAATTTGTGATAATAATATTTGAAGTTTCTGTTTGAATAACATTAATCAAACTACCATTCATCCTTTTGAGTTCTAAATCGTCAAACCACGCTGCTCCTTTACCAGAAACAATACTTGGAATAATATGAATCGACACGCAGTCCGGTTCGGTAATAAAATTAAAAATATGCTTTTGCCAGCGCTTACTTTTCACTGGGTAATAATTTTTTACGATGGGCCTGTTGTATTTATCTCGCTGAGAGATACGCATAGCTATCGGATACCCCTGACTACCATCAGGAGATCTTTTTGCGTAAAATGTAAGGCTATACGCCGCTCGAGGCGTAACTTGGCATTTTTGCAACAAAGAGTTGCTTGAACCCTGGCTATCCAGAGAAACCTTTGCAGAATAAGTGCCAGTATGCGCGACGCTGTCATCCCATAACCAGTAATTAATTGAATTAAGCAAGTCGGTGCGAAATTCCCAGCCCTCGGGAACATTCTGTCCGCCATTTTTTTCGAAGCCAGGATTTTTTATTTCAACATCCAGCGCTATAATCGGGCGGGCCATGTTGTCAACAAATTCAAACTTTTCATCTTGCACCCAAATTCCTTCCGCGCAATGCGGATCTTCTTTTAACACAAAAGAAGAAATTCCAAAATTATGTATGTTTGGAACAGGATTGATATGACGTTCTCTGCAATAGTCAAAAAACTTTTCGTAATTAACCAGATCGTTTATTTTTTTTAAACGAAAATCGTACCAGAAATCTCTTTCAATTATGGCCGTATTCATTTTTAGGGCGGCTATTTTATTAATTACATCGTACATATCGGACAAACCAATGCCGCAGAGATGAACTCCCCTTATTTTGGAATCCGGCCAATCTTTAATTTTTACTTCGGGAACAACAACTAAATCCTCTTCGCTTTTAATCAATTGTTTCAATGACTGCGCCCCGTAAAATACGCCGGAGCCGCTCCCTGCCGCAATAATGATACTGTCGCTAAACACTTCTAAGATATATCCTTCTTCCGGCAAGGTTTTGTCAAAATAGATGCCTTTATTCAAACAAAAAGGAATTGTCTTCTCATTTTTTCTAAGATTTACCAGCATTATATGGTTATTTTCAGATGACAAATTATTGTTTATAGCTTTTACTGCCAGAGACAGGTTATGCGTTTTGCGCAGTTCTTTTCGGAGTTCCATAGCCGCAAAGAAATCATTTTCATCAAATATATCAACTAAAATATCCCAATTGCCGTCTAAGGCAACTTCAGTTCCCTTATAAAGAAATTCTTGAGGCATGGGGATAAGCTGATTCATATCTTCACATAAAGGCGGCTGATTTTCAGTTCCTCCGCGCATAACACGGGAGAAACAAGAAACAATAGTAACTATAATTGCTAAAGCAAGAAAAACTCTTGTTTTCTTATAAGCTCTAACCACTATCACTCTCTCCTGTTGGTAACTATATTTGCATTATGTACGTTTCCACACTGATTCTATTTTTTTTACTTCCTTCAGCACATCATCAACTTCGATACTTTTCATGCACTCAAATTCACTCTTAATGCACTTAGGCCTGCCTCTGCCAATACACCTGTCTAATCTGGCGCAATCAAGCGTTCCATGCAAAAAAGGATAGAAGCATGGGCTACAGTTCAAGTTTTTTCTTACTACAATGTTATTTTCTCCATACGGCCCATGGATACGAGGATCAGTATCACCAAAAAGTCCTATAGTTGTAGTTTTCACGGCAGCGGCAATGTGCATCGGGCCTGAGTTATTACCTATAAAAAGATCGCAACTTTTTATTAAAGCAGAAACTCTTTTTATAGGCCAGTTAACAACTACTAATTGTTTTTTGTTCATAGTTCCGTTAATTTCATTTAATGCCGCTCTGTCATCTTCTATCCCAATAAAAACAATTCTTGCGTTGTACTCTTCGACTAATCTGTCAGATAGTTTAATAAATTTATCCAAAGGCCATCTTCTAGACTCCCCCAGTTTGCTAACACCCGGATGGATACAAATAAAAATATTAGTGTCGCTTATGTCATGCCTCCGCTTGTATCGAAGAACAAATTCTGTATCTGTTTGATTTATAGGCATAACTAGTTGCTTTTTTTTATCGTTGGACACTTGTCCTAAGGTTTTAATAAGGTCAATATTCATATCAACAGCATGCTTAACTTTGATAACATCTATTTTATGCGTAAGTAAAAAGGGGATTTTTTTTACACATACTAAATTTTGCCCAATGCGTAAAGGAGCGCCTGTTAAAAAACCAACAAAGATTGCGCGAAGGCCGCTAGGATAAGCACAAATTGATAAGTTAAAGCCTTCCTTTCTAAGCTTCAAGATAAATTTTAATATTGCAAAAATGCTTTTTTTCTTATGATCGTATATTATCACTCTATCAATATCCGGATTCCCAAGAATTATATCTTTTGCGTTAGACAACACAAGAACAGAAATGATAGACTGTGGAAAGTTTCTACGCAATAAAGACAAAGCAGGGGTAATTAGCAGGAGATCGCCAATGCCCTGCATAGAAATTACTAAAATTTTCCTTTTTTTATATTTAAATATTTCCATAGGTCGCTACAAGATTGTTATACATTTCTTCATATTTTTCTATCATTACTTTTGAGGAGAATTTATCTCTAACAATTTTTTTTGCGTTATTTTTAAAAAATTCACATTTTTCCCCATCTGACAATAACAGGTTTATCGCCTTGGTTAGTTGCGGTGAATTTTTAGCTTCCACCAAAATACCAGTTTCGTTGTTTTCTATAATATCAGGGATGCCTCCCACTTTAGTAGCAATTACCGGAATGCCGGCGGCCATCGCCTCAATCACCACTATCCCAAAACCTTCCCATATGGACGGAAAAACGAAGATGTCCATAATAGACAAATATTTACCCACATTTTCAGAAAAACCTGTAAAAATTATACTGTGTTCAATTCCCAACTTTTTCGAGTAGTCAAATAATGCGCGCTTGAGTTCACCTTCACCTACAATAACAAATTTTGCATCGGGGTATTTTTGCAGCACCTCAACGGCTGCCTCCAGTAAATACCTGTGCCCCTTTTCAATTGTCAGGCGGCCTATCGTACCTATAATCTTAGCGCCGGATTTAATGCTTAAGGTCTTTTTTACATTTGTTGAATCAGCTGAATTTTGATAGTATTCATCCAAATCAGTACCATTATGTATTAAAACTATTTTATCTTTTGCACACCTCTGAGCTACAAGTTTATCTTTAATTTCTGTCGACACAACAACAACTCTATCAAAACATTTTCTCACAAAAGAATCTATCAACTCATAAATAAAGGCTTTTCTATCTAAGTTACAACTCTTAATACTTAAGCCAAAGCCTAACCAGCCGCCGATGCGGGCAATTTTTTTAGCCTTGATAAAAAAAGTTGAAAATAAAGCTATAAAATTACTTTTATACTCATAAGTCTGCAAAATACTAATGTTATATTTCTTTAATAAACTTCTTAATATACAAAAAGCTCTTATGTCAAACCGCCATTTTAAAATTATTGTCTCTACCGTTGCGCCTATTTTTTTTACTTCTTCAATTAATAAGTACCCTTTATTTTCCCTGTGCGTTAAACAGAAAACAATATGATTAAATTTTTTCTTGTCTGACTTTGATAAAATAGACAAAATTACTCTATCAGAGCCTGAAAGTTGATCCCTCCTGGGAGTTGTTATGTGCGCAATATTTATTTTATCCATTCGTTTTAAAAGTATTAATTGAAGTATTAAGTTCTAAATTTAAAGCGACCTCTTTAAGTACAACAGAAAGCCCTGCAATAATCCAAAACACTTTTAATCCCAGTCCCGCTTCAAAGATTGTATTTACCAAAAATCCAATTAAGGTTATTGAAAAAGCTTGCGATGCTTTTGATAGCAATAACTTGCCCTTCTTTTCAAAAATAATCTTAGCCTTATTCAGTTCTTTAAATGAGAAAAAGATAATAAAAACATAGAATCCTAAAGCAAAGAGGCCGTTTTCCGCTCCTGTTTCAATAAATACATTAAAAGGGCACCAGTTATAAGTTGTAATTCCTATTAGTTTTGCCGCGTAAGCTACATACTTATAAGCCCATCTTCCCGGGCCAATTCCAAGAAAGGGATTATCTTTTATCATTTGCCAGCCGATACGATAACTATCCAGCCTGCCAATAATACTTACATCGCTAAAATCAGTTATTGACTGAATTCTTTCCCAGTACTGCTCAGGTAAAAAAGGAATCAATAGGCCAAGAAAAACAATAAACACTATTATCAGCCATATTCTATTCCGCCTCTTCGAAAATCTCCATAAACTTATCGGAAAAACCACAGCCAGAGCGAGAAAGCCCGCCCGGGAAAATGTAAAAACAATACCAGATAATACAATAAGAAAAACGCACAAGAGCAATGCTTTTAATTTCAAAGAGGAAAAATATTGAATAAGGCCTACGATAAAGGGAATTATAAAAACTAAATTTATTGCCAGGGCATTCGGGTTGCCTTCAAAACCCGCGACTCTATCAACCTCTATAGTTGCTTCGCTCTGTAAATACTGCATAACGCCGGAAAGGGCGGTACCGAAAGTTAATATTAATATTACAGTAAGTGAAACGTATAACTGCTTTTCGGTTTTTATCAAGTTAGTTACCAAAAAGTACAGTATTAACATCTTAATAAAATGAAAAACCAAAAAAAAGTTTTCGTATTCGTTTAAATGAAAAATTACGGAAAAAAACCCCATAAGAGTAAGGCCAATCACGCATAAAAACTGCGGAGACCTGGGTAGCTTAAAATCTTTGTAAATAATAAGATGAAAAAGCCAGGCAAGCAGTACAATGCCGCCTGCCATAACTGCCGGCTGCGATTTAATAAGCTCGACAGGAGCAAAAGCCATAACATGAACATATGTAGTTACTAAAAAAAGCAGAACACCAATGAACGGATTAAACACAATTCCTATAGTAATAGCAAACCCGGTAAATAGAACCAAAACTACATACCACGGTAAGAATAAAAAGCTAACTCCAAAGGCCAGTGAAAAGAAAATTATAAAAAACGTTACTAAGCCGGAAAACTCAATTAGAGGACGTTCTTCTAAATCATACTTCATTATATATTCCTTTTACTTGATAAGTTTAATCGTTGTTTTCATAAATTCAATTCCCTCTTTATCAATAAAAAAGATTGAGGCTGTATAAAAAACTAAGCCAACTATAGAGAGAAAAAATAAACCGCTTAAATTTATACATATAAGAAAGTGCTTTTTTAGCAAAAAGATAAAAACCGCCATCAGTAAACTCAAAACTAAGGGCTTGCTTATAGTTTTAAAAATTTCAAGTTTTATGCCCTTAATAACTTTAATGAGATTATTATAATGCAATATTAAGCTTAAGAAATAGACAAATGTGCCGGCCAGGGCGGCGCCAACGATGCCAAACATCTTTATTAACGGATAGATAATTACAATCATTGTTATCAACTCACATAACTTTATCTTGTGCTGGATGTGCGGTTTACCAACCGCAAAGAAAACAGGTCCCATCGTCGCTCCGATGGCGCGGAAAAAACCCAGGAAACACATAATCAAAACCGCGGGAAGCATAGGCAGCCATTTTTCACCGTATACTATCTTTATAAATTCGGGAGCCAAAATAAAAAGTCCGGCTGCCAAGGGTATAGTTAATAACGCGGTAAACTTTAATATTTTTAAGTACCCTCTCCCAAGCCTTTTAGTGTCATCCTGCACTTTTGAATAGGCCGGAAAGCTCACCTGGGAAATAACATGCGTAATCGCCGTTGTTGGCATATTGGACAAGCTATAGGCTAAAACATATAAACCAAGCGCTTCTAATCCTAACATCTTACCAACCAAAGCATCATCTCCTTGAGTAACGAAAAAAATCATTACGCTTGCCCCAAAAACGTGCTTTCCAAATTTCAGTAACTCTTTAGCAGCTTTCGGATTAAATTTAAAACAAGGACGAAAAGCTTGAATCCGATATGATATAATCAGCTTCGCCAAATTACCGACAACACAACCAATTACCACAGCCCAAACATTTTTTAGAATTACCGCGAATAACACGGTAAAAATTATATTTATAACGTCTGTTGCAGTGGTAAACAAAGCTCTTTTTTTAAAGTTTAACTCTTTTTGAAAAAAGACAACACCGATATTTTGTAACCCCAAAAAAAGAAAAGAAATAGAGAGCACTTTTAGTAAAGGTTCAAGCATAAGATTATTATAAAAAGCGGCAATAGCTGGAGATAACAAATAGAGAACGATAAAAAGTATAATTCCGCGCGCAACAGATATAACCCAGGCGGTATCAAGTGCGTCTTTGGTAACTCCTTTCTTTTGAATTATCGCCTGATCAATTCCGGTCTCGGTAAGTACCTGCATACCTGTCATTGCAAGAATAGCAATGCCCATCATCCCAAAATCATTAGGGATGAGAAGTCTGGCCAGAATAACCGTTCTGATAAAAAATAGTACCTTGGCAAAGAAAAAAGAGCCGAATACCCAGATCCCGCCTCTGGCTGTTTTCTGTGCTAAGGTTCCTTTATTATCCATTAAGCCTTTAATAATTTTCATCTTTTCATTCTAAATTTATTTAAAGATAATTTAATTGCAAGTATCCTTATGCCGTAATTATTTTTTTTACTATATCCCTATCTTCTCTATCAAATGTCCTTAGTAAAGTAAGCGCGCCCGCGTATAAAATAGATGCCGTCACAATAATTATTATCAGGTTACCTGATCTGAAATAATAAATCAGTGTCCCCATAAAAAAGGCGGCTACCAGCGGCTTAATAAGCGTGTTCTGAATCTCTATTCTTAAATTCATACCTGTGTATATAAAAATAAAGAGCATCAGGCTATTGGCAACTTCCGCCAAAACTGTTGCCCAGGCGGCACCTATATAACTAAAACGCGGAATAAAAATGAAATTTAAAACTATGTTTAAAAGAGCGCTGGCCAGAATTATAAACATTGCCCGCTTTTGAAAATTTGCCGCGTACAACAAATAAATATTTATCGAATTTACAAAAATCCATGGTATAGCCAGTATTAATATTTTTAAAGCAACGGTACTATTTTCATAGCCGCTATGGTATAAAATATTTATAAACCTCTCAGCTAAAATAAATACGCCGGCCGCGATAGGTAAAGAGATAATCAAAAGATATTTGACTGATCTTTGCCAGGAAATACTCAATAGCCTCTTGGAACTTTTCGCGTAACGAGAGATAGCGGGAAAAACGGAAAGAGTATAGCAGCGCGGAATAAACATTAACCCTACGATAAGGGTATAGGCGGCGCTATACCAGCCGACAGCTTTATCTCCTTTGATAACAGAAATCATAATCTTATCGACATGCATATATATCAAAGAGGCGACTCCTGCCAGGACAAACGGGAAAGCAGTTTTTACAATCCTCTTTACTGATAATTTAACAACTTCTTCTGAAAGTTTACACTTAAAACTTTTATCATAAACCAGCCAAAGTACCAATAGTCTCAAAGCCTCGCCGGCGACAAAGGCGCCCAAAATAAGCAAGAGGCTTCCTTTTAAGCTAATAAATAGAATTACCAGTCCCACAATGACTATCTTTACTAAAATCAAAGAGATGGCATTTATTTCCAGTTTCTCGTGAGCATTAAAAACAGACAGATAAACGTTGGATAGGCTGATAAATATCATTGAGAGGCCTATCAAATACGCCCCGAAAATAACTTCCGGTGGTTTTTTCATCAAACAAACAGATAAAATAAAAATAAGATACGCGCTTAACGAAAAAAAGGCTTTAAGCTTCATCATAAAAGATACGTAAGCGCGGGTTATCTCTTTATTTTTGGCCACATCTCTGATAATCAGTTTATTAAGGCCAAAGTTTGCCAGCACTTGGAAGAGGGCCAAAAGCGCTATAATAAACGAAAACCGGCCATAGCCGGCGGCTCTTAAATAATTAGCAATGGCAATATATAAAAATAGAGATAAGGCTTTATTTACTATCTCAGCCGCAGTTAAAATAGCCGTATTTTTCGCGATTCTTTGGATAGTTTTCATTATTCTTTCCCTTACAAACCCATCACTTTATTATGTAAATTTGGACTTTATTAAAAAAACCAAAACCCACTACCTTTGGATTTTGGTTAATACAAACATTATCTGCCTCCTTCGCCTCTTCTTAAGGTATTTAAAAGTACAGACAATCAAAGGTGACGATATATAAAGTCCGGAATGTAATATTCAACGTCCGTGAGCATAAAACCAAGAACGTTAATTCTTAACTCCTTCAACATAGCCTCTGCCCTCGTTATTACCTCGCGCGAAGTCTTATGAACCCTAACAACCAGGGCCGCCGCGTCTATCCAGGGCGCCATTACTTTAAAATCAGAATAAGGAATAACTGCCGCTGTATCAATAATTATATAATCGTACTCCGCTCTCAATTCTTTTAATAACCGCGGCAGTTTTTGACTATGTAACAGCTCAACCGGACTACCGGCCTCTTTGCCCGCGGTTATTACGAAAAGATTGTTAATCCCCGTAGGCTTTACAGCCGCCTTAGAAGTTAAGTTATCAGATAAGATCTCTGAAAGGCCGCCTTGGGCATTTATATTTAACAACTCGTCTATTCGCGGGCTTCTTAAGTTACAGTCAAGCAATAAAACCTTTTTCCCAAAATCTGCCGCCATAATCACCGACAAATTAACAGCCGTAATACTCTTGCCTTCGTTAAGAGAGGAGCTGACAATAGCGATTACCTTAGCGTTAAGCTTTTCTGAAGCATTTTTAAGATGGGTAAAAATGCCTCTGTAATTTTCGGCTATGTTTGACTTCGGGCTGTGATAGGTAACGACTCTCGCGTCTATACCTGAGCCATCTTTGGCCCGCACCACCGAAGTGGGCGCGATTCGGCTTTTCTTCAGCATCTGCTCTCTATCTTCAGCCGCTCTTTTTATCGATTCTGAAAAATTATCCATCTTTATACTTGTACTCCCAATCCATTATCAAAATTAATCAGCTTCTTCAAGTTTTTCCTGCTCGGCAATTTTCAATCTTACCTCTTCATTTTCTTTATAGGTTGACACTATACCGGCGGTAATTAGTATAACTGCTAAACATACAATCAGGATAGCGGCGCTTCTTTCTCTTCTCCTTCTGGAAGCTAGCTCACCCCGTGTCATTATCTTGGACACAGAGCCCAGGCACGGTATTTCCATATAGCCAATGGCATCTTCGGTACTTTTAAAGGAGCGGTCTGAAAACTCTGCCAGAAACACACAGCCAAAGCCCGACATAACACCCAAAAGTAAAGAAACTACAGTAATTAACAGCTTTTTCGGCTTGGAGGCCTTGAGAGGAAGACGGCCTTCTTCTATCAACTCATAATTAATACCTATTTTCTTTAGTTCCTCTGCTGTCAGGCGGCCTTCTTCCGCCTTTATCCGGAGAGACCTGTATAACTGGCTGTTTAGCTCAACGTCCCTGCCCAAACGGCTATACTCCGCTTCCTGTGCGGGCAGGGTCTTTATCCTCTTCTCATACATCTCCTTCAGCCGCGTTAACTCGCTCTCTCTATCCTTTAGCTCATTCATTCTCTGATCGGCGCCTTTAAAGCGTTGGGACAGGCGCTGATAAAATAAGGGGTCGCTGACTATGGTCTCCGCGTTAACCGTCTTCTCTATCTCTTCCTGCAGGCGCCGGCGTGTATCTTCTAAGGCCTGTTGAAGCTCATATATCTTTTCTGACTCCGGGTCACTCAATAGAAGATTATCTATTGCGAGCCGCAGCTCCTGCAAATCTCTATTAAGTTCAATAACTATAGGGTTTAAATCAAGCATATCATCAGAGATAATTACCGCTTCTCTGCCGCTCAACTGCCTCTTTATCTTGTTAATTTCTTCCTGCAGGTTCTTTTGGTCCATTCTTAAACTGGTTAGCTGAAGCTCATAGCTGACCAGAATGTCAACGTTCATATCAAGCTCTCTACCCGGCAGCTGCAAGGCGTGTTTTTCTCTGTACTTCTTAAATTTTTCTTCCGCCTTTTCAAGTTCTTCTTTATAAAGTTCGGCCTCAGACTCGGCATACTCAACTCCGGCCATGGCCTCTTCTTCTTTTTGCTTAATCTGCTCATCGATAAATATCCCCACTAACCTATTAACGACATCCTTTGCCTGCTGGGGATCTTTATCTTCATAAGAGACCAGGAAAATTTCAGGGGATATCATCTTGACTTTTATGCTTTTTCTTAAAGCTGTAATTAGCGACTCCGTAGTAGTTGAAATACTGCCAAGACTTTCCCGAAGATTCAATTCATTTATTAAAAAAATTAAGCGGTGGTAGCTTAAGATTTCTTCTGTAAGAGTTCTCATTTTTTCAACTAAGGTTTTATCTTCATCAGTCGTGCCCCTTCTTTCCGGCACCGCTAAAGGATTAACCGGCTTTTTATCTTCCACCTTCACCATTACCGCTGAACGGTAATACTTAGGCATAAAAAAACTTCCGATAGAAGCGGTAAAAAAGACAATTAAAAAGGGAAGGAGAAAAAATTTCTTACGCAGAAATATTATAAGGAGATAATCTTTTACGGTAACTTGTGTTTTTTGCGCGGGATTTGGCATAATTACTGGAGTCGTTCTTCCTGTTCAAATTGCACACCTTCATCAAGCAGATCAAAGGTGGTATTTGTCCTTTCAGCTACACCCTTAATTCTCTCGCGGGAAACAGACTGCCGATTGTCATCAGTTAATATATGGGGAGTAATAAAAACAATTATTTCAGTTTTTTTATCCTCCTCTTCTGTGCTTCTGAACAAGTATCCGAGAATAGGAATGTCGCCTAAAAGAGGTACCTTTTTTACCGTCTTAGAGCGCGTATCCTTCATTAACCCTCCCAAGACAACCGTTTCTCCATTTTTAACCATCAGAGTCGTATCGGCCTGGGTCGTGTCTATAGCTAAAGCATTGGATACCTCAGCCACCCGCCTGGCGGTGCTTACCTCGGGATGGATAGTCATTGTAACATAATCATTCTCATCTATTTGGGGGGTTACCACTAATTTCAAACCCACATCTTTAAACTTTGTCTCTTCAAATATCCAGCCGGTGTCAGGATCTGTGGAAGTAACTATATAGGGCTCTTCACTGCCGACCAAAATATTAGCTTCATGGTTGTCTATAACAACAATCCTGGGACTTGAAAGAACTTCAGTATCACTGTGACTCTCCAGCATCTCCAGCGTTATCTGATAATCATCAGCGGTCAAAGTGCCAACCTGAAAGATCCCTCCCGAGGTCAGGTTCTGAGAAAAATCTCCCCTCAGGTCCCACTGGGCGGGTTCTCCCCGCCGGGCGGAATCAGGTGTATCATACTCCCAGTTAATGCCCAGCTTTTTGTTCTTATTTAAGGTTACCTCTAAGATTTTCGCTTCAATCAAAACCTGCTTGTGCTGTACATCCCATCCTTCAATCAACTCATCAATATTCTGAAGCAGAGGGCCCGCGGCCCTGATTACAATGCTATTGGTTCTTTCATCTAAAAATACGTCGCCCCTGTCTTCTGAAATAATCTGGGTCAATTTTCCTATAACATCCGCGGCCTTAGCATAATTCAGCTTATACTTTTTAAAGTCCCTCTTAACATCCATCTCCTTTAAAGCCTTCTCTAGCTGTTTTATCCTATCCTTAGTATCCGTTATAATTACCTGATTGCCCAATAAGTTCAGCTCCATTCTTCCCCTGGTTGTCTTCATAGATAAAAAGGCTCGTCTTAGGGAGGAGACCTCAATGTTCTCCAGGGTAAAAACCTTAGTTACCAGAGGGCTGAATCTCTCGTGCTGCTGAAATTCACCATAACTGTAAACGGTAACCATATCCCCGTCAATAGTATAGGTATAACTATTCGGCTGTAAAATTGCCCTCAGGGCATCTTCTAAGGGAACACTGTCAAGCTTAACCGTTACCCTGCCGCTTATGTTCTTACCGACAACCAGATTTAAGTTATTATCTTCGGCAATTGAGTATAAGACATCAGAAATCTCCTCATCCTCCGCCTCTATGGATACTAAACCACCGTCCGCGCGGATAACCGGTGTTTCCAAAAAGCAAAAAACTAAAAAGAAAACCAACCCTGCCATAAATTTTATTTTTTTCATAAATTATCTTTCTTTATACTTGATTTAGCGCCGTCTTGTTCTTACCTTCATTTTTCGCCTGGTATAAAGCGTCGTCGGCCTTTTTGATAAGAACGTCCCTTTCCTTCACGGATTCACCAAACGATGCCGCTCCGCAGCTCACCGTTAAATTAATCGGCTCTGGGGCGCGCGATTTGAAGTTATTACCTTTTATTGCCTTCCTTATTCTCTCTGCCACGTAAAACGACCCTTCCTTATCGGTCTGCGGCAAAATTACCGCGAACTCATCCCCGCCGTAACGGGCAACTACATCAACTTCACGGCAAGCCTTTAGCAAGATCCGGCTTATCTCCTTTAAAACCTCATCGCCCACCAAATGGCCAAAGTTATCATTGACACTCTTGAACCCATCAATGTCCACAAGGATTATGGAAAGCTGTTCCTGATATCTTCCGGCCCTCCTTATCTCCTCGTCCAATCTGTCCTGAAAATGCCTATACACATAAAGCCCCGTTAAACCATCTGTTATTGAAAGTTTTTTTATTCTCTTATGTAAGGCTGCGTTATTAATAGCCAAAACCGAATGATCGGCAATCATAGAAAGAAGCTTCAGGTCTTTACGGCTGAATGCCTCCGGCCTGGAATGACTCACAGCCAAAAGTCCCAGGCATTTATTTTTTATATTCAATCCTATGGCATGAAAACTGCTCAGAACATCTTTATCCTTTTTTGCTTCGGCAACCAGTATAGCCGGCCCGGCAGTCCTGTTTAAAGCTATTCTCTCCAGCAGAATATTGTACCCGGATACCTGATAAAAGGTATCAATTGTCTTAACCTTAAAAGCGGCCAGGTCAAATTCAGAGGCAGGATACTTAATGCTCACCATCAGCTCCGCCTCCTGCACATTATCTAAAAGCAGCAGCCCGCAAAAATGATAGTCTACACTGCTTTCAATTAACTCTATTACCGCGCTTATGGTCTGCTTATAATCTAAATCGGAATTTAATATTTTATTTATTTCGTATGAAATCCCAATATCATAAAGTTCTTTATCAAGGAGTTTGTTAATCCCGGACAATATCTTCTTATCCGACCTTAACTTCTCGAGCCTCTCGTTTCTATCCGCGAGTTCTTTAAAAAGGGCCACGTTTTCGGCGGTAGAACTGAGATGCTTTATTAGTGCCGTTAAAAGAGCCAGGTCTTTCTCATTATAAGGCTCTTTAGTAGTCTTATTATTAACATTTATAACTCCTTTTAGCCTTCCCAGATTAAGCGGAGCGCTTAATAAGGAGCTAGTATAATACCTGCCATTACTTGCCTTAGGAAACCTTGAATCTTTTTCTATATCAGTCACCAGAACAGGCCTGCCTCTTTTGGCTACCCAGCCGGATACCTTCTCTCCCAGCTTTACTCTGGTGTTATTTATTACGTCTTCATCTAATCCTCGGGCGGCTTTTATAAAAAGGTGGCCGCCGGCTTCATCCATCATCATCAAAGAACCCACTTCGGAGTTTAAAATTGAAGTAACCTTATAGACTATCTCTTCACACAGCACAGCCAGCGCTCCTTCTTCCGTATTATCCGCCTGGCCGCCGCCGGATAACCGGCGAATGCTTTCAGTAAGTTCTTCGATGAGCTTAAAACTCTTTGACGCGAAGAGGCTCTCCTGATGTTTGTCAAGAATGGCTTTAATCTGCTGATTTATCCAGTCTAAGTCCTGTGAGACATCAATAAAATCAAGAACGCCTTCCTTAATTCTGAAAAAATTTAACTCCTCCGCTTTATCTGCCCCTAACAGTACAATGGGTATCTCTTTAAAGTCATCTTTATCCTTCAAAAAGGTGCATACCTGAAAAGCGGAAATATCTTCAATAGACGAGTCCAGAAAAATGAGGTCGGGTTTATGCTGATATACGTCCTGAATACCGCTTAAGCCTTCTCTGCTTATAAAAACCTCACAATTCTGCTCTTCCAATAAAGGCAGCAGTTTTTCTGAAACCCCCGCCTTGCCTTCAATTAAAATAATCTTCTTATTCTTCATAGTCCGTCTCTTTTACCCAACCCCCTTTAAATACAATACTTCCACTACTCTGCCTTTTGTTTGGCAGTCGTTTGGCGGAGTCGGTTAATATTAAAGTATATAATACTTTATAGTCCTAACTTTTTTATAAATATACACTACCCCCGCTGCTTTGTCAAGATGTTGTAACCACTGCCGGTCATCTATACAAGATAGCGGGTTAGCAAAATATGTATATTTCATCAGGAAAAGGCGTTTCTTGTCCGCCCCTATACCTCTAAAAAATACTTATTTAATATACCACAATACAAGAAATAAAGTCAAGAGTAAATAATTGTCTTTTAGAAGTATTTTGTTGTTAAAATACGCAACCGGCTGCCGATTAGCAGTTTGAAAAGAATATGGTGGGAAAAGTTACTTTTTCCTCCAGACCGTCTTACCTTTCTCGTCCTCTAAGATAAGGCCCGCGTCTTCAAGGCGCTCTCTAATACTGTCCGACAATTCAAAGTTTTTACCCTGCCGCGCCTTCTGTCTTATATCAAGGATAATAGCCATAACTTTATTAAGTAATTCCATTTCTTCACCCGCCTCATTTTTTTCATCCTTTTGAAAAAGTCCCAGGATGCCGCCAAATTCTTTCAAGGTGAACTTAGCAGACTTTAAAATCGCGACTTTAGCTTTAAGCGCGACGCTTTCATCTCTGATAAACTTATTTATCAGGTTAACTATGTCAAAAAGGCGCGACAAGGCCGTCGGCGTATTAAAGTCATCATCCATAGCCTCGATAAAACCCTGACTTGCCTTTTCAAGCCCGCGGGCACAATCATCCAGACTCCTCTTCAATGCCGCTTCCTCGGCCGCCGCGGCGCCCTCTTCTGCCTGCCCGGCGTCCTTAAGGACATTCTCAATCTTCTCAAACAGGCTGTAAAATTTTTTTCTTGCTGTACGAGCCTCATCCATTTTTTCAAAGGTAAAATCTACGGGGCTCGCGTAATGGCTCAATAAAAAAAGAAGCTTCAGGGTTTCAGGATGGTATTTTTTGATAATCTCGGAGATAGTTACAAAGTTGCCCAGCGACTTAGCCATTTTTTGCCCCTCAACCGTCAGCAAACCGTTATGCATCCAGACATTAGCAAAGGGCTTGCCGGTATAGCATTCAGCCTGGGCAATTTCATTTTCATGATGAGGAAAGATAAGATCTCTGCCGCCCCCGTGTATATCAAAATTATCTCCCAAATACTTAATACTCATAGCAGAGCATTCCAAATGCCAGCCGGGCCTTCCATTCGAAAAAGGGCTCTGCCAATGGGGTTCATGCTCTTTTACCTTTTTCCAAAGCGCGAAATCAAGAGCGCTTCTCTTTTTCTTATCAACTTCCTTGCGAACTCCCTCCTGCAGTTCTTCAACGCTCTGATTGGAAAGTTGTCCATAATCTTTATATTTTTTTACATCAAAATAAACATCACCGTCAACTTCATAAGCATACCCTTTTTCAATAAGCCCCTCGATCATCTTTATCATATCATCAATATGCTCTGTGGCCCTGGGCTCAATATCCGCCTTTTTAATACCCAGAGCATCCATATCCTCATAATAAGCATCTATATAACAGGCTGTAATCTCTTCAACGGCTTCGTTAAGAGTTTTATTAATACCTTTCTTTTTATACTCCTCAACTAATTCAGCTGCCTTATTTATAATTTTATCGTCTACATCCGTAATATTTTTGACATACGTAACTTCATACCTTTTATACGTTAAATAATCTCTGACTACGTCAAAAACAAAGGCTCCCCTGGCATGGCCAATGTGGCATTTATCATAGACGGTAACTCCGCAAACGTACATTTTAACTTCACCGGCCGCTATCGGTTTAAACTCTTCTTTTCTGTTTATAAGTGAGTTATATATCTTAAGCGCCATCGTCTAACTGTTCTCTTTTTTTTCGCGGTGCGTTTTAATTTCTTTTTCTATTACATCAATTTCATGCTGTAAATTTTCCAGCCGCGCGCTTAGAGGATCCGGCAAATTAGTGTAATCAATGTTTATGCCTACTATCTTTTCACCCTTTTTCCGGGCAATTCTGCCCGGGACGCCTACTACTGTAGAGTCATCGGGCACATCTCTGATAACTACGGCGTTGGCGCCAATATTAACATTGTTTCCAATTTTTATACTGCCTAATATTTTCGCGCCGGCGCCGATAACCACGTTGTTTCCGATGGTAGGGTGCCTTTTACCCCGCTCCTTCCCCGTACCGCCCAAAGTTACACCTTGAAATATTGTAACCCTGTCTCCGATAACCGTCGTTTCGCCTATGACAACTCCCATACCATGGTCAATGAAAAACTCCTCTCCGATACTGGCCGCCGGGTGTATCTCTACCGCGGTAATAAAACGGGAAATCTGGGAAATAAGCCTGGGAAGAAAAGGTATTCCGCTTCCGCGCGTTTTATGGGCAATGCGGTGTAAAATAATAGCATGGAGGCTGGAATAGGTTAAAAGTACCTCCCAGTAACTGGTTGCCGCCGGATCCCTTTCAAAAACAGCTTTAATTTCTTTTTTGAAATAGATAGAAGCAGCCAGTAAAAAAAGAAAAGGTACTATCGTAAAAGCAAACAACATTGATAACATAATTTTCAAAAATAACATAGGTTAATCTTTCTCCTTCTCGATCAGCACCACTGCCTTTGCCGCGATCGCCTCTCCCCTGCCTATTGAACCCCTGGCCTCCATAGTAGTCGCTTTAATATTCAGGCTGTCCTCCCCTAAATTCAACACCTGATTAAGACGGTCTTTCATCTTTTTTTTAAAAGGGCTCATTTTAGGCTCTTCGGCAATTATTAAAGTATCAATATTCACAATTTTGTATTTGGCTTCCTCAAGCATTTTTAACACATCTTTGAGTAGGCTAAAGCTTGAAATATCTTTATACTTTCTTTCATCCGGCGGAAAATGCTCCCCTATATCTCCTTTGCCCATTGCCCCCAAAAGAGCGTCGCATATGGCATGAGTTAGTACGTCAGCATCCGAATGTCCCTCCAGCCCTTTAAAGTAAGGTATTTTAACACCTCCTAAAATCAGGTCTCTGTTTTCTGTTAAATTATGCGAATCATATCCATAACCTATTTTTATCATTAGCTCTTTTCCTTTATCAAAAGTTCAACCGCCGCCAGGTCTTCGGGGGTTGTAATCTTAATGTTTTTTCGACTGCCCTTTACTACCTTAACCTTTATTCCCAACCGCTCAACTAAGGAGGAGTCATCTGTGGCCTTTTGTCTACAAAACTTTTTATGCGCTTTTTCAAGAAGTTCCTTTTTAAAAACCTGAGGGGTCTGAGCTTCCCATAACTTCTCTCTATCTAAAGTGCTCTCAATAAACAGGCCCTTTCCCACCTTTTTAACGGTAGGCACAACCGGTACCGCCAAAATCGCCGCTCCGTGCTTCGCGGCCATCTTAAGCAGCTTACTCAAGGACTTCTCATTGAAAAAAGGGCGTACACCGTCGTGGACAACAACATAATCAGTCTCATTCGGCACTTCTTTAAGGCCTCTCCTGACCGACTCCTTCCTTGTCCTGCCCCCGGAAATTATTTTTAGCCTGTTTCCGTATCCATACTTCTTTGCCAGCGCGCGCGCCAACTTTAAATCTTTACTGTTCACCGTCAGAATAATAGTATCAATTGACCCGGAGTGAAAAAACTTCCCGAGTGTGTAGGCCAATAGCGGCTTGCCTCCTACTAAAATAAAAGGCTTTCTTTTTTCCGCCGGCAGCCTTCTTGAGCTGCCCGCGGCCACAATTACAGCGCTTGCCTTCATTGACTCTTACCTTCTGTTTTTTTTCACCCCGTTACCCATTCTGGCAAAAATCATCTTTCCGGCTGTTGTCTGCAGTACACTTGAAATCTCAACCTTTATGACACGGCCGATAAGATGCTTGGAATTATCCACCACAATCATCGTCCCGTCATCAAGATAGCCGACTCCCTGATTATACTCCGTCCCTTCCCTCACAATCTTTACTTCCATTTGCTCACCCGGCAAGACCACGGGCTTTAAGGAATTAGCAAGTTCATTAATGTTTAAAACCGAGATATTTTGAATTGCCGCCACCTTATTCAAGTTGTAATCATTGGTCACAAGCTTAGCTTCTAAAACTTTGGCCAGTTTAACAAGTTTGTGATCGACCTCGCTGATTTCCGGAAAATCCTGTTGATGTATCTTTATCTGCACGTTAGGTATCTTTTTCAGTTTATTTAAAATGTCTAATCCGCGCCGGCCGCGGGCCCGCTTTAAAGAGTCGCGGGAATCGGCAATATGCTGCAGTTCTCTTAAGACAAAATGTGGAATAATAAAATTACCGCCTATAAATTTTGTCAGGGCTATATCGGCAATCCGTCCGTCAATAATAACAGAAGTGTCTAAAATCAGCAATTCCTCCTCCTGATCCTGACGGCTGAACCGCACATAAGGAATAACGATGTTGAATTCATCCCGCCCTCTCATTGAAAGCACAATGCCTAAATAACAAAGAATTACCGTTACAATCAAACCTGAAATGTACTTTACGTTCGTATCCAGGGTGGGAATAAGATCAAGAAGATTTCTAATTAACCATGCAATGATCAAACCTAAGAACAGGCCGAAGACCGCGGAAGAAAGCCCCCGAAGCGAAATGTTTTTAGTTACCTTTTCGATAACAATAATCAATGCCGCCGCTACTACCCCCACACCAAGGCCCATCATACCCTTGTCAGTGGAAAATAAAATAAAGGTTGTGTGATAACCCACCACCCCTCCCACTATTACAAAAAATAATCTTAAAAAAAATAACGTCATTATAAAATCTTAGCCTCCCTTCTTACGTATGAAAAATATGGTTGTTTTAACCTTTTAGGCTCAAGGCTTCTTTAAGCGCCTCAGAAACGGTGCTTACCGCTTTAACTTCTATGGAACGCTTTTCCGGCGGTATTCCTTTCAGGTTACCTCTGGGAATAATGCACCTTTTAAAGCCTAATTTCCTTGCTTCATTTATCCTCTTTTTTGGTGAGGTTACGGCCCTAACCTCACCGCCCAGGCCAACCTCCCCAAAGACAACCGTGTCACTTTTTATCTTGATGTCTTTTAAGCTGGAGGCGACAGAAATTATAACCGCCAGATCAGAGGCGGGCTCGGCAACTTTAACTCCACCGGCCACATTAACAAAAATATCCTTGTTGGCCAGTTTCAACCTGGCTCTTTTTTCCAGGACGGCTATTAAAAGATTGACCTTATTGTAATCAAGGCCTGTCACCCGTCTGGTGGCCTGGCTATAACCGGAATAAGAAACCAGGGCTTGTATCTCTACTAAGATCGGCCTCGAACCTTCCATTACCGGCACAATAATTGAACCTGAAATATCATCCGGCCGCTCAGAAACAAAGATATCCGAGGGATTCTTAACCTCCTTCAGCCCCCCTCCCGTCATCTCAAAGATACCCACTTCATTTGTAGAGCCAAACCTGTTTTTAACCGCGCGCAGTATCCTGTAATTATGGTGCTCACCCCCTTCAAAGTAAAGCACCGTATCAACCATGTGCTCTAATATCTTAGGCCCGGCGAGAGCGCCTTCTTTTGTAATGTGCCCTACAAGAAACAAAGAAAAATTTTTTGACTTGGCCAGGCAGGTAAGCTCTCCCGCGCACTCCTTTACCTGGCTGACACTGCCCGGAATAGAGCTCAACTCCGGCCGGTAAAGAGACTGCACCGAATCAATAATCACTACATCCACCGGCCCTTTCTTGATGTAGTTTGTAATGGTATTTAGATTGGTCTGATTGACAATAAACAGGTCTTTGCCGTGAGAGTCAATTCTGTCAGCCCTTAGTTTTACCTGCTTAATAGACTCCTCGGCGCTGACATAGAGAACCTTTAAACCGTTCTTGCTGTATTCATCAGCAATTTGCAGCAACAAGGTAGATTTTCCTATTCCGGGAGAACCGCCGATTAGAACAACTGATCCCCTGACCAGGCCCCCTCCTAAAATACAGTCAAACTCCGCTATCTTAGAACTTATCCTTTTTTCCTCACTGACATCAATTTCCGCTAGCGGCGCCGGTAAAACCCCGGAACCCCCCCTGCCGCCGCGCTCTACGGCCGCGCTCAAAGGCATCTCTTCAATCAGGCTGTTCCACTGGGCGCAGTCAGGACATCTCCCCAGCCATTTAGCTGACTGATAACCGCACTTCTGGCAGGTATAAACACTTTTAATCTTAATCATTAGTAACGCTCATCCAGGATATAACCTTGTTTTTTTCTATCCCCTTTGTTTTCTTTGGGCGCGACAAGAAGTTTCCACGGGTGCTCTTTAATATCAGAAGTCATCTCCTCCAGATTGGCGCTTGCCTTTCTCGTATTGGAAGCCGTTTCCTTTATGTCGCGGCGAAATTCTTCATCTCCTACCAGATCGTTTACAGAGTGCATCACCTTTTTTAATTCTTTGGTCGCGGAATATACTTCTTCCGTCACATCCTCTATGCTAATCGTGTCATCCCCGTATAAAAGCCCGTTATCTTTAACAAATCCGGCATCTTTGGTTCCCAGCGACAGATGAACATACTGCTCACCCATCAGGCCGAGCCGCTTAAGTTTGACCGCGGTATTTTTCCGTATTTCCGTCCCTTCTTTAATCCACAGTCCCAGCTCTACCATTTTCTTATTTAGCCTCTTATCATAAACAATATTTAAAGACCGTATCCTGCCTGCTTCAACACCTGCCAGTTCAACCGGCGCCCCGGCTTCCAGGCCGGCCACATCATTAAACCTTACTCTGACGTGATAACCTTTATTTACCAGATCAAAATTCCCGATTGAAAAAACTATCCAGATAAAAATAACCATCCCGGCCAAAACAAATATCCCCACCTTCAGCTCTAAATTTGTTTTAGGCATCACGTTCTCCCCTTTAATAAAATTACGTATTGTCAAAAATATCTAACTTTAAATAACCAATAACCAAGTTACAAGATATACCCCTACGGGGCACAGGCAAACAATATTCAAATTTCAATATCCAATAATCAAACAGTTGCTCTTGTATTAGTTTGGTCATTTGAATTTGGTCATTGTATCTTGCTTGTGCCCGTTAGGGCATATCTTGTTTCTTGTATCTTATCTCTTGCTTCTAACTTAATCCTTAGAGCGAATGAAATGAGCGTCTTAATCCTTAATCCTGTTTTTCGTATCTTGATTATTTTATTCCCCTTCTTCTTCATTTCTTCATACAACTTTTGACATTACCTCAATTAACCTTCTTTCATTATAAATTCTTTTGAAGCCTTCCCTTCGGTGATCGGCCCGTGCGCGGCACCGGTAATAAACTGGCGGACAAATGGGTCTGCCATGTTTCTTATTTCATCCGGAGTACCGGCGGCAATAATCTTACCTTTATACAGCATAGCAATCCTGTCGGCAATCTTGTAAGCGCTGTTCATGTCGTGGGTAACGGCCACAGAAGTAATCTTTAATTTATCATGTAAAGAAATAATGAGATTATTTATAGTGTCCCCCATAATGGGATCTATGCCGGTTGTCGGCTCATCATAAAGTACAATCTTTACACTCTTTGAACAAATAGCCCGGGCCAGGCCTACCCTTTTTTTCATTCCGCCGCTCAATGAAACCGGCATAAGGCTTTCTATGCCCCTTAATCCGATAATAGCCAGAGACTCTTTTATCCTTTTCTCTATCTCCTCTTCATCTAAATCCGTATGTTCTCTTAATAAAAAACCCACATTTTCTCCGACCGTCATTGAATCAAAAAGAGCCGCTCCCTGAAAAAGCATTCCCATTTCCAGCCTGACTTCATTAAGCTCGTCCCGCTTCAGCCGGCTGATATTTTTACCATCAACAATAACCTCGCCCGAGTCAGGCGCCAATATCCCTATAATATGCTTGAGTAAAACACTCTTGCCTACTCCTGAACGCCCAATTATAACCATTGTCTCCCCGGTTTTTATGTTAAGAGAAATATTATCTAACACCTTCACGTTCTCAAATGATTTACACAGTTTTCTTATTTCTATCACGGCAATTATTCCTTAATCGAAAATAAAATAAAATAACACGGTAAAGAAACAGTCGAAGGTTAAAATTAGTACAAAAGATACGACGACGGACGCGGTCGTCGACTTACCTACTCCCTCAGCTCCTCCCGAGGTACGCATGCCTTCATAACAGGAAACTATAGCAATTATCATCGCGAAAAATACGGACTTTATTAAACCCGTAAATACATCTTTGTAAACCAGCGCCTCAAAGGTCTTGTTTATATACATAGTCGAACCGATGGTCAGCTTCCAGACGCCCACCATATAACCGCCCAGCATACCTATAAAATCACCGCAAATGGTCAAAAGCGGCATAGCAATTAATAAAGCGAGAAATCTGGGCACCACCAAAAAGCTCACGGGATCTGATGCCAGGCTTTCTAAGGCGTCAATTTGCTCGGTAACTTTCATCGTACCTATCTCAGCCGTCATTGAGGCCCCCACGCGGCCGGCGATTATCAAAGCTGTCAAAACAGGCCCCAGTTCTCTGGTCATTGACAGAGCCACCATGCCCGGTATAAAAATGGCGGCATCAAACTTCTTGAAGGCATAGGCGCTCTGTAAAGCCAGAACAATGCCCGTAAATATAGTTACCAAAAAAACAATCAGTATGCTGTCTACTCCAACCTTATTTAACTGGTCAAGCAGCTGCCTTTTCCTGACAAACCTCCTAAAGATGCTTGCCAGAGTTCTTAAAAAGAGCAGAGAAATTCCACCCAGATAAAACAAGGCTGAGATAAATCTCTGGCCTAAAAGAATGAAGGTAATCTCTAAATTTTTTCTTCTAAAACCTGATCTTATTTTCAAGCCCGAAGAACTCCTCATCTTTTTTTAATTTCATCTTTAAACTCTGATTTTCCAAAATCCCGTATTCCAGCTCAATCGTATCCTCGTGGTCATCATCCGCGGCCTGCGTTTCATCATTCAGATAACCTCTATACAAAACGCTTATCCCCTCCTTGACCGACTTACGCAGGCTCACCTCTTTCTCATACTGCTTTTTGGTAATATCCCACCCCTCCCAAATAATCGTTTCTTCATCGGATGTTATAATCGTATCCTCAAAAAGGCCGCCGGCCTTTATCTTCCTGAAATCCACCTTGCCAGCCATAGGTAAATACCCCTCACCTCTATTTATACGCGAATCTCTATACTTTAAAATAGGGTAATTCCCCTCTAGGGTAATCATAATAGAGTCAAACAAAATATCATTCATATTGCCCTTGGTAGACGTAAGGTGAATTTTAACATGGGGCTTCGCGGGCTCACCTTTAACGTTCGCTTCAACATTTATCGTAGATTTAAAGTTAAAGTTGTCCGGCACAAAAGAAAACCTCGAAAGATTTTCCACCGTGAAATCTTTAAGCTCAAAAAACATATCGACAGTCTCCGGCTCATCAAATGAAACAAGCCCCCGGAGGCCAAAACTATCCCCTATCTTCAGATAGTCTATCGCGAAACTGTCTTCAGTGTGGGTAAAAGCGGCGCTTATATCATCAAAGGGCTCATAGTTGACGATAAAGGTACTGGTGTTAAGTTCTCCCTTGATTTTATCTACCGCGCCGTCCGCGCCTTTGCTTACATCCACTTTTATTTCACAGTTAACGTCTACATCAGTGTCTTTAATCTTAAGATGGCTAACTTCAATTAGCCCCGCGTAACTAAGGTTGTCTATTGATTTAAAGCTAATGTTTATTTTTTCATTATTGTCCAGGGTTACGCTAAACTCAACTTCACCCCTTTCTAAATCAATCTCTCCGGAGGTAAAATATTGCCCCTGGAGTATCAGATTATCAAAGAAAACTTTTTCCTCATCAATTCTAACAAGATTATTAAAAGTGGCGGAGACCAGTCCAAATAAATTCAGGTCAGCCGTTATGCTGGGAAGGTTTGGATTGCCCTCAATGCCAATCTCCCCCTTCACAAAGTTTGAGTTAATCTGTAACTTCATATCAAGAAAAGGAGTGCCGTAAATATTGGCCGCCTTGCCTGTAAAACTGTAAAACTCATTGGCCAGGTTAATACTAAGAAGCTCTTTATCTTTATCTAAAGTTATTACTCCGCTCTGATTTTTTATCCTCGGGCCCATACCGCCAAAGATAAACAGGGAAGCATCTTCAACCTTTAATACCAAGGTGCCCCGCAAGCCTTTTTTAAGAAAGAACAGATCCCAAATCCTCTTATTAACCTCAACCCGTTTTATAAATAAAAAGGTATCCGGGTTATTCAAGCTATTAGTAATTTTAACTTCTTGTAAAGCAACGGGGGTAAATATCCCGCCGCTGATGCCGCTAATCTTTACTTCACGCAGTAAGGCCTGCCTCATCTCTATTTCGAGATAAGACTTAAAGTCATCAAGTAGTTCCTTCTCCTTTGAAGCCAGATAAAGAATTATAGTTAGAGTAAAGAGAGAAAGTAAAATAAACTTTATTAAAATCCTATCCCTGAACAGTAGTTTCATTAAAAATTTCTACTTATGTTGTATTTTTAAAGATAAGACGTCCATCTTTTTCTTCTACGGCCGTTATCTGTCCTTTTTCTATTTCACCTTTTAGAAGAACCTGAGCTAAGGGGTCCTCTAAATAACGCGCTATCGTCCTTTTGAGCGGCCTGGCTCCAAATAGCGGATCAAAACCTTTTTCTATAAGAAACTCCTTGGCCCCCTTCGTAATTTCAATAACTATCTCCTGCTCTTTCAGGCGCTCCTTGACCTCGTTTAATTCGATGTCAACAATCTTATTCAGGTCTTGGCGGCTCAAGGGATGGAAAACGATAACATCATCAATGCGATTCAGAAACTCCGGCTTAAAGGTTTTCTTAACCTCCTCATTCAAACGGTCCTTCATATCCTCATAGGCCAACTCTTCCTTCTCAATCTTAAAACCCAGAGAGCCGCTTTTTTTAATTAAGTCGGCACCGAGATTTGACGTCATAAGCAGTATTGTATTTTTGAAGTCAACCTGCCGCCCAAAGCTGTCAGTAAGCCTCCCTTCTTCTAAAACCTGCAAAAGCATATTAAAGATATCGGGGTGCGCCTTCTCTATTTCATCCAAAAGAACGACTGAGTAAGGTTTACGCCTCACTTTTTCGGTTAACTGCCCACCCTCCTCATAGCCGACGTATCCCGGAGGGGCGCCCACTAATCTGGAGACGTTAAACTTTTCCATATATTCGGACATATCCAGTTGAATCAAGGCCTCTTCGTCGCCAAACATAAATTCAGCCAGCGCTCTGGCCAGCAGGCTCTTGCCAACACCGGTAGGGCCAAGAAATACAAACGACCCTATAGGCCGTTTGGGATTTTTTAAGCCGGCGCGTGAACGCCTGACAGCGTTGGCTATAGCCGAAACCGCTTCGTTCTGGCCTATAACTCTTTTATGGATTTCCTCCTCCATCCGAAGCAGCCGTTCAGTCTCCTTTTCTTCCAGCCTTGATATAGGTATACCTGTCCAGCCGGCAATAATCTGGGCCACATCCTCCTCCCCGATTTCCACCTCTCTCTCCGCGTTTTTCTCCTGCCACCGGCTTCTGGCCTTCTCTAACTCATCCTTTGCCTTTCGCTCTTCATCTCTTACCTTAGCCGCTCTTTCAAAGTCCTGCTTTTTAACCAACTGCTCTTTTTCTTCGGTAAGTTCTTTTATTTGTCTTTCCATCTCTTTTAAATCAGAAGGAGCGGTCATCGCTGACAGCCTGGCCTTGGAGCCTGCCTCGTCAATCACGTCAATGGCCTTATCCGGCAAAAACCTGGCGCTCACGTATCTGTCTGATAGTTTGGCGGCCGCGGAAACTGCCTCATCCGTAATTTTAATTCTGTGGTGGGCTTCATAGCGCTCTCTCAGCCCCTTTAAAATTTTGACAGTCTCCTCTACGGTTGGCGGCTCAACCATAATTGTCTGAAATCTTCTCTCAAGGGCCGCGTCTTTTTCAATGTTCTTACGGTACTCATCCAGTGTCGTAGCGCCAATGCACTGAATCTCACCTCTGGCTAACGCCGGTTTTAAAATATTCGAGGCATCAATAGCCCCTTCCGCCCCGCCCGCTCCGACAAGCGTATGCAGTTCATCAATAAATATAATAACATTCTCAGCTCTTTTTATTTCATCCAGAACAGCTTTAATTCTTTCTTCAAACTGGCCGCGGTATTTAGTACCTGCTACCATCAGGGCCAAGTCAAGAATAATTACTCTCTTATCTTTCAGTATTTCCGGCATATCCCCTTTGATTATATTTTGAGCCAGCCCTTCAACTATAGCCGTCTTGCCTACTCCGGCCTCCCCTAAAAGAACCGGGTTATTTTTGGTTCTTCTGCTTAATATTTGAATTACTCTATTAATCTCCTTTTCACGGCCGATAACAGGATCCAGTTTATTTTCCATAGCCAGTTTTGTCAGGTCTCTGCCAAAAGTATCCAGGGCCGGCGTTTTAGACTTCGCGGCTGCCGGGCTGGGAGAATAGCCGGGTTTTGATTTTTTAATGTTAAATCCCGTGAAACCGGGGGTGGCGGAGCCCAAAAGATTCATAACCTCCTGCCTGACCTTGTTTAAGTCCAGGCCAAGATTCATAAGAACCTGTGAGGCCATACCCTCTCCTTCCGCGATAAGCCCCAGAAGGAGATGCTCGGTGCCAACGTAATTATGGCCCAAAGACCTGGCTTCATCCATTGCCAGCTCAATTACCCTTTTTGCCCTGGCCGTAAAAGGAATATCCCCGTTTATTTTGGTTGAGGGGCCGGCCTTAACCAACTTTTCAACTTCAAATCTAATCTTATCCAGGCTCATGCCCAGATTTTTTAAAACGGCGGCCGCCACACCCCTTCCTTCTTTAATTAATCCTAAAAGTATGTGCTCGGTACCGATGTAATCGTGATTAAACCTCCTGGCCTCTTCTTTCGCCAGGACAATAACTCTCCGTGCCCGTTCAGTAAATCTTTCAAACATAGCCATGCTTACTACCCCTTTGTTTTTCTATGCTTTCAGCTTCTTCCTTACAAGCTGGGCCCTTTTAAAGTCCCGCTCTTCAATATCCAAAACTCTTCCCTCTATCTTCTGTATATGAGCCGGTTGAATAAGGATGAAGAGTTCATTTACAGTCTTTATGTTAATGCCCGGCAGAATATTAAGATTAATTCCCAGGCGCGCCAGAGATAATAAATCAATAGTCTCTTTACTTGAAATAATGCGGGCATTGGTCAAAATACCATAAGCCCTGAATATCTTATCCTCAAGCTGCTTTTTACTGTCCTCAAACAAAAAGTCCCTGGCCTTTTGTTCATAATTTATAATCTGCTTAATAATCCTGGTGATACCGTCTATCAGTTCCCGCTCGGAACGCCCCAGGGTCACCTGATTGGAAATCTGAAAGAAATTACCGGCGGCTTCACTTCCTTCGCCGTACAAACCCCTGACGGCCAGATTCAGCTTGGTAATACTCTCTAAGATTCTTCTGACACGTTTTGTCATCACCAGCGCCGGCAGATGAAGCATAACGGAAGCTCGCATACCCGTTCCTACGTTCGTGGGACAGGCGGTCAAATATCCCCACCGCCGGTCATAAGCAAAGTCAAAACTCTTCTCCAGCTCTAAATCAAGTTTTTCAATCAACCTGAAGGCCTCGTTAAGATTAAAACCCGACTGCATCACCTGACTCCTCAGATGATCTTCTTCGTTAATCATTAACGAGAAGATCTCCTTTTCGCTGATATTAACGGCCTTTGAGCTATTGCCCGAAGCCAGCTCACGGCTGATTAAATGGCGTTCAACCAAAAACTGCTTATCAACCGCGTTTACTTCATCCATCTTTAAAAACAATGAATTTTTTAAGCAGCTATTCCTTAACAAAACCGGCTCAATTATTGACAAAACCTTCTTTCTCTGCTTTGTGCCGGCCCAATGTGAAAAGGGGATACCTTTTAAATTGCGGGCATATCTTACGCGTGAACTCATAACTATTTCACACTCAGGCCCTGTCTCTTTAAGCCATTCATTCGTCTGCTTAAGCAAGTCATCAAGCTTCATCTTTTTTTTCTCTCTTATTCTTTTCTTTCAAATCCCTGATTTTATCCCTTATCTTAGCTGCTTCTTCAAACTCCTCCTCTTCTATGGCTCTTTTCAACTCCCGCTCAAGCCGCCCCAAATCGGATTCATTCTCAAGTTCTTTACCGGTACCGGCCGGCATTTTGCCGGAGTGTTGAGCTGTACCGTGAATTTTCCTTAAAAGCGGCAATAGAGCCTTTTGGAAGGTTTCATAGCAACGGTCACAGCCCAAACGGCCTATCTTTTTAAAATCAGTAAGGGTCAGGCCGCATCCGGGGCATTTTAATTCAACTTCATTAACGGCCTCTTCTTCCGATGTAAATCCAAAATCAGCCAGCCCCCCCAGAAAACCTGCCAGGCCAAAATTTTGCTTAGTCACCATACCCTTTTTCTCAGCACATTCTTCACAGACGTGAATTTCCTGCACTTCGTTATTTATAATTTCTGTAACGTGAATGGTAGCCTCTCTTTTGTGACAAATATCACAAAGCATATTTAACTCCTTCTGTTTTAATCAGATTCCTAAACTCATTTATAAAATCAACCGTTAGCTTACCCGCGCCGCCGCTGCCTACCACCTTACCATCTACCTCGGTAACAGGAATAATCTCAGCCGCCGTTCCGGTCAAAAAAACTTCATCCGCTTTAAACAACTCTTCTGTCCTTATAAACTTCTCTTCGGTTCGAATACCTTTATCGCGGGCTATGCCCATAACTATCTCACGCGTAATACCCTCCAGCGCGCCCGCCTCTACAGCGGGAGTAATAAGTTCATTGTCCTTAACGATAAAGACGTTATCTCCTGTACATTCCGCGAGATAACCCTCCTCGTTTAGCATTAAGGCCTCTACAACTCCGGCTTGAGTAGCCTCCATCCTCGCCAGGATATTGTTTAGGTAGTTTAAAGACTTCACCTTGGGCGGTAAAGATTTTACGCTGTTTCTTTTTGTTTTAGCTATAATAATTTTAAGTCCTTTAATATAATACTCTTCAGGGTAAAGCGCGATGCGGTCGGCAATTATAAACATTGATGGCTTCTCGCACTTTTGGGGATCAAGGCCCAAATCACCCATTCCCCTGGTTACAACCAGCCTGATATACCCGTCTCTTATTCCGTTCGCCTTTAATGTATCAATGATGGCTTGTTGGATTTCTTCTTTACTCATTGAAATCTGAAGACTTATACTCTCGGCTGATCTGAACAGCCTTTCAATGTGCTCTTCTAACTTAAAAATTAAACAGTCATAAGAACGAATACCTTCAAAAACTCCATCTCCATATAATAGTCCGTGGTCAAAAACGGAAATTTTAGCATCCTTTTCATCAACTATTTTACCATCTAAAAATATCTTTAAGCCCATCTCCTCTTCAGCTCCTTCCGATAATCCTGCCGTCTTCAATTTTAACAACCCTGTGAGCCGCCTCACTTATTGTCTCATCGTGGCTGACAATCATAAAGGTTTGTTTATTTTTGTTATTTAGTTCCTTCAGTAAATCAACCAGCCTGCCCGAGTTCTCTGAGTCCAGATTTCCCGTAGGCTCATCGCATAGCACAAGTTCGGGTTCATTTATCAGAGCCCGCGCTACAGCAACCCTCTGCTGCTCGCCGCCTGAGAGCTCACCCGGCCTGTGATTAGCCCTTTCCGATAAACCTACCTGTTCAATTAAGCGGCTTGCCCTTTTACGAAGGCCTTTTCTGCCCGCCCTTCTTGCTTTATTAATAACCGCCGGCAGCATTACATTTTCCAGCGCCGTAAACTCCGGCAAAAGGTGAAAAAACTGAAATATAAAGCCAATCTTTTCATTCCGCAAAGAAGCTCTTTTGCTGTCGTTTAATTTATAAATGTCTACGTCGTTCATTAAAACCCTGCCCTCGGAAGGAAAATCCAGCCCGCCCAAAATATGAAGCAGGGTAGATTTCCCGGCTCCGGAGCGGCCCATAACCATCAGGATTTCTCCCTTTGAAATTTCTATATCAAGGCCTTTAAGAACGTCTAATTTTTCGTATCCGCTGGGATATCTTTTGTGCAGGTTATAGGCTTTTAAAATAAGATTATTCATACCTTAACGCCTCAACCGGATTAAGCCCGGCCGCCTGATAAGCGGGGTACAGGGTAGCTAAAAATGACAGTGCCACCGCGGAAACGGCAATTAGTATTGAATCGTTCCATTGTATCTGAACCGGCAGGGTCGAGACATAATAAATATCGGCCGGTAGTTTAATAAACTCATACTTTTCAAGCAGATGGCAGGCCAAAAATCCGCTCCCCGCCCCTACAACCGTTCCCAGGGTTCCAATAATTACTCCGCAAAAAGTAAATATAAGCGCGATGCTTATTCTACTGGCTCCAAGTGATTTCAGGATGCCTATATCTTTTGTCTTTTCCATCACCATCATTATCAATGTACTGATAATGTTAAAAGAAGCCACCATTACAATCAAGGCCACAATGATAAACATCACCGTCTTTTCCAGCTTAAGAGATGAAAAAAAACTACGGTTAACCTCCATCCAGGTCCTTACCCAATAAGAATACCCCAGTTTTTTTAAAATGTCTTTTTTAACCTCTTCCGCCTTAAACAAGTCATCAATCTTAACACCCACCGCGCTTACCGCGCCATCAGTATCAAAGAATGTTCCGGCGTCGGAAAGACTTATATAAGTCCAGCTGGCATCATAGTCATACATACCGGTATTAAAGATGCCGCAGACTGTAAATTTATACTTCTTCTCCTTTACCGGAGAGACCACCGTAATAATACTGCCAACGCCCAGATTAAATGTTCTGGCCAGCTCCTTTCCGACAAGGATGCTGTTTTCGGCCTCAGGCAGGTATCCCGCGATTAAATACTCCCTTAGCCTTGTTACCTCCGGTTCCAGTTGAGAGTTAATGCCCCTCATCATTACGCCCTGGGCGTATTTATTCTTAAAAAGAAGCGCCTGTCCTTCGATAAAAGGGCTGGCTGCTACTACGTGTTCAATATCCTTTATCTCTTTAATAACTTCATAAGGAAAAGTGATTCCTTCTGCCGCCTGAACATAAACCTGGGGGTTGACCCCCACAATCTTTTCCCTCAAGTCATTATCAAAACCGCTCATCACCGCCAGGACAATTATTAAGGCCATAACCCCTACCGCGACTCCAAGCACGGAAAAAATAGTAACGGCAGAGATAAATTTACTCTTATGCCCCGACCTCAAATAACGTAAAGCAACACCTAATTCAAATCTCATTTAATCCTGTTTTTCCGGTTTTAACTGGGGAAATAAAATCACCTCTCTAATAGAAGCTTTGTCGGCCAAAAGCATCACCAGCCTGTCAATGCCTATGCCCAGGCCTCCCGCGGGAGGCATGCCATACTCGAGGGCGGTGATAAAGTCTTTATCAATTTTATGCAGTCTTTCTTCGTCATCCTCCTGCTGAACTCTTATGCGCTCGGCCTGTTCAAGCGGATCATTGAGCTCCGAATAAGCATTGGCTATCTCCATCCCCCCGACAAAAAGTTCAAATCTTTCAGCCAGAAGAGGCCTGTCTTTTCTCGTCTTGGCTAAAGGGCTTACCTCGGTAAAATAGTCGGTAAAGAAGGTCGGATTATTCTTTTCCTTTTCATCAAGCAAATCTTCCGCCACATTTAAAAGGGCTGATCGGCTTATCTTTTCATTTATATCAAGGCCAAACTTTGCGCATAAAATCTTTTTCCAGGCGGCCGGATCCTTTTCTTCCGGGCTGATTCCCAGCGCCTCGGCAAAAGACTGCCTCTTCCACGGACGCTTTAAATCAATCTCCTCCCCTTGATAAGTAATCTTCAGTGTTCCCAGCACCTCCTGAGCCACATAAGTAACCAACTCCTCGATTAAGTCCATCATCTCTTCATAGTCCCCGTAGGCCTGATAAACCTCCAGCATAGTAAACTCCGGATTATGTTTTACAGAGATGCCCTCGTTTCTAAAGGAGCGATTAATCTCATAAATTTTTTCAAAGCCTCCTACCAACAGCTTTTTCAGGTACAGCTCAGGCGCGATTCTTAAGTACAAATCAATATCATAGACGTTATGGTGAGTCTTGAAGGGCCTGCCGGCGGCTCCACCCGGCACAATATGCATCATAGGCGTCTCTACTTCAAGATAACCCTTTTTGTCTAAAAACTCCTTTATCTTACTGACAATCCGCGTTCTTAACTTAAAGGTTTTTCTTACTTCCTCATTGGAAATCAAATCAAGATAACGCTGTCTGTATCTGGCTTCAACATCCTTCAGGCCGTGCCACTTCTCAGGAAGAGGCCTTAATGACTTAGAAAGAAGCGTCAAAGATTTAACCTCGATAGTAACTTCGCCGCTTCTGGTCTTAAAAAGCCTGCCTTCAATCCCGATGATATCGCCGATATCCAGCCTCTCAAAAAGCCAGTACTCATCTTCACTAATCAGCCCCTTCTTAACGTAGAGCTGAATTTTTCCATCCTCATCTCTAATATCCAAAAAGGAGCTTTTGCCGTGGCCCCTTAAGGCTCTAATCCTGCCGGCTGTCTTTACGATTACCTCTTTTGTTTCATCAAAAGAGTTCACAGCTTCGTTAATACTGTGGCTACGCTCAAACTTACGGCCGTAAGGATCAATATTTTTTTCTTTAATCTCTTTTAATTTATTTATTCTTTGCCGAATAATCTCGTTCAAATTTTCCATTCAAATAAACCCCTCCTTACTGGTGATTATATATTATAATAAGGTAAGTGTCAACACTAATGCGGGCGTACTTCCCTCAGAAAATAAGGAATGCGCGTTTCTGCGTAAAGGGATGGCTGGTTGCTATTTTCTATATTTTTCTAATATAGTAAGCGGTTAGATAAATAATTGTAAATGTCAAGCTATCTCTTTTTTGTCATCCGCATATCTCTTTAACTCGTCCCACTTCTCCACTAGTCAATCTTATCTTTATGCCGTGAGGATGTGAAGGAGACTTTGTTAAGATATCTTTAACAATTCCTTCGGTTAATTTACCACTTTTTTGGTCTTGTTTTAATACTATCTTGACCTTAATGCCTTGCTTTATATTCAATAATTTATAATGTGACAATATGCTCCTTCAAATAATATACCCAGTGGTCTGGCCATTTGTTTTTTTTGATTATTTATTTTAGGTACATTTAATCAATATTGGACGGATTATGTCAAACTATCAACATGTAGTCAAGCCAAGACTTAACCCCTTAAACTATTTCAATATACGATCTATCTCCGTCAAAGCTTTAAGTGTTGCTATATTTTGAGAAAGCAAAGTCTTATTCTCAATCCTTTTTTGAATTTTAACTCTCCTCTTAATAAGATGCTCTCTTAATTTTTCATATGCTGGATCATCCCGCTCTTCATTTAATGCAGATGTTATAGCCGGTATTGCATCATCCGAGAGTTGATTAAGATATGAAATATCGAGTTCTCTTACACTTGTCTTATGACGATTTAAATTGATTGAAGCAATAAAGTAATGAGGGTTCGAAACATTCCAAAAAACAAAAAGGAGAAGCGTGGCAACAAAACTATTAAATAAAAATTTCTGTGAACTATGCTCTTTTAATATTTTTGTACTTAAAATTACAAAGACGGCAGCAACATAGATAATAAATGTATGACTATAAAACCGCAAAACAGTAAACCCATAACTTTGCTCATATAACCAAAGACGATAAAAGGCAGAAATCATAACCACCGTCATCATTAAACTGGTTAAACAAAGATTGATTTTATGAATACGTCTTTGCTTATCCGTATTTCGACCCATCTTTCCCTCTAATAAAATTGATATAATTAAAACTATAATAGCTATGCAGACCATTTGCCAGAACCCCTGCCTGGCATATACCGAATAAGTAACACCTAAACGTGTAATTTGTTCTTCTTTCCCCAATAAAAAAATTACTTGTATACCCGTAAATATCAAAAAAAGAACATTCAGGAGAGTTATAATAACAGTGCCTTCCACAAAACCCCGTTGCTTAGAGGGGGTTGTAACAAATCTTTTTACATCCTCCTCTCCCTTTCTGTACTTCCAAGAATAAATTCCTGCATAAAGAACCGTAACGATAAGAATAAGGATCCCGCGTCCAATTCCTTCCAGTAGATATTCTCTGAAAAACTCCCAGAAAGAATCTGCTAATTTCTTAAAAATCTGATCAGCGCTACTCATTAGCAAGCTAATTAATAGAAGAAGCGGTATGGCAATCAATAAACCAATAAGGAACCTTTTCGCAATGCTTAAGTGAGTCTCATTTCGCACCCGACACTTATTTAAAACTTCTTTTCCTCCATAACTATATGATCTGATAAAAAATCTGAAAGGCAGGAAGAAATAATCAATAAAATTTTGGCCTTTTATCGACCTGCCCGTCAGATGATTTGAGAAAACCAATGTAAAAAAATAGATTGTCAAACAAAAATTAATGAGCACTAATTCCGGAGCCGCACGATAACAAAAGAAAAACGAGAAAATCAACACACCGCCCATCATGAGAATTTGTGGCGGATTGAAAGAGCACTTTGAAAATCGTGCAAAAACTACAATACATGCCAAAGTAAAATAAAAAAAGATCGCAAAGGATATACCGGGCACCTTACCATAAAACAAATGATTAAATAAAATACCCGTTACTAAGGCACTGCCAAGAGTTATAATAGAAATTTTATTTTTCATCGTGTCCTTTTATTAAAATAAGGGGTCAAGTCTCGACTTGACTACACCTTTGTTTTATTTAAAATAAGGGGTCAAGTCTCGACTTGACTACACCTTTGTTTTAAATCAAAAAACAACTTCTTAATCTTATTATTAATTTACCACTTTTTTGGTCTTGTTTTAATACTATCTTGACCTTAATGCCTTGCTTTATATTCAATCTTTTTTCCCATCCACAGGTCTTTCCTTATAACATTCATAGCACAAGTTAATAGGTAAACAGTTCCTTCATAGAATACTTTTTGCCCGTGGACTTATTCAACGCGTTGCGAATCTTGGATTGGGAGCCAGGTGTTAACCTTCTACCTTTGCACGCCCGGGATACCATCTTGTGAGTGATCTGTTCAGTTGAGATAGCGACAAGGTTCTGTGCTTTAATACCATGGCCCGCCATAATTCGTGTGATGGGTTGCTCTCCAAGGTTCCGTTCAATCGCATTATTCATTTCAGAAATCTTTCTTCCAACATTGACATCACCTACCAGCACACGCGCCTTTTCGGCGCGGGCTACGGTCAGCTGTAGTGTCTTGATAATAATTAAGGCCCTCTTGCGGGCTAAGTTTTGTTAAACTTTCCTAAAAGGGTTGGAATGAACCAACACTTTAACTAAATGAAATAACTTCATTTTTACAACTCTAAAGGATTTTTAAGAATCTTGTCCGGGGAAATCTTTTCCCTTGATAAGCGGGGCATTATGGGTGTTATGTGTTTTTTATTTTTCTTTATCAATAATCTTTTTGATTTCTTGGTGGAGTGGAGGGATTTTCTTTGTGGCTTCTTCGATTATTTCTATACTACGCGCAAAAGCTCTTTGCAATGTTTCGTTTTCAGCAAAACCGGATTGTTCAAGGCCTTTCGTCTGAGTTATAAGGTATTTTGTCTCATCAAGAATATGGCTTAAGCATTCAGAGCCGGGAAATAACATACTCAACCTCTTTTACAATATGTGGTTTAATGTAAGGGCTTAGTGATTCAGGAGTAACCAATTCTATATGATGTTCAAGCAGATTTTCCAATAAGAATGAAAGGTGTATAAAATTATCAAAAGTTTTTTTATCTTGTTCGAATTCCACAAGTAGATCTATATCACTTTGCGAATCTTGTTCCTGCCGGACAAAGGAGCCAAACAGACCCAACCTTTTAACCCCAAAAGATTCAATCTCGTTTCGACGTTTTTTAATTACCGATATAATATCATTTTTATTCTTAATCATAGTTTAATTATACCATTTTAGTAATTTAGTATCAATTAATTTCTAATCACAAGTAATTGTTTGATTAGCATGCGGAATAAGGGGTCAAATAAGGGGTCAAGTCTCGACTTGACTACACCTTTGTTTTAAATCATAAAACAACCTCTTAATCTTATCAAATGAAAACAGTTTTCTAAAAAGTTTTTTTTATGCCTGCCCCGAGGACGCAGCCTGTCGCTGTAATTAAGGCTATTAGGATAAATACGTCTCCGAAGCGGCTATAGAAAGAGTTGATTCTGTTGATTTTAATCGTTTCTGTTCTATAGCCCTCGACAAAGATGTCTTCGCCTTTAGAGGAAACCTTGCCGGTTATCCTGCCGTAGGGGTCGATAAAACATGATATGCCTGTATTAGCCGCCCTGACTACATTAATTCTGTTTTCGACGGCCCTGAATACTGAGTTTGAAAGGTGCTGGTAGGGCTCGCTTGACTTCAAGAACCATGCGTCATTGGTTATGTTCACCATAAAGTCAGCTCCACGGGCAACAAAGGTTCTGACCAGGCCGGGAAATATATCTTCAAAGCAGATTAAAACACCGAAATCCACCCGCTTCACGTCGAATATAGTATGAATTTCCCCTCTGGAAAAATCGGCTATCTCAGCGTAATTTCTCAAAAAACCGAAGATAAAATCAAAGGGTATGTACTCTCCAAAGGGCACAAGATGAATCTTATCATAAACATTAAGCAGGCTTCCTTTTTTAGAAAATAAAACCGCGCTGTTATAATACTTTTGCTCACAGCTATCTATCCTTGCCGCCCCGATAAGCAGAGGTATTTCTATATCCCGCGCAAGCTCTTTTATCTCTTTAAAAAGCTCGGACTCATCAAGGTACCCCGGCAGAGACGTCTCCGGCCAGATGATGATATCCGGTTCGTCAAAAGAGGCCATCTTTGTCAGCATCTTATATTTTTTCAATATCAGGCTTTTGTAAAACGGGTGCCACTTTTGCGACTGTTTGATGTTGCCCTGAATAATCGATATCTTAACTTCTTCTTCGGGTGGAGCAGTTGTGTTTAATTTAATATCCCCGTAAATATAAACCAACAGAACAAGAGAAAGGGCCATAAAAACTACACCACACGTTCTTATTAAAACCTTTTTGTTAAATAAAAAAAGCGGGCGGATATTAATGACTACTTCAGCGATAGCCGCGTTAACCAACACGATAAGAAAAGATACCCCATAGACACCGCAAAAATCGGCAATCTGAATCAGCTTTAGGTTTTCATATTGAGAGTAACCCAAAGCCGCCCAGCCAAACCCGGTAAAAAGGTGGCCGCGGGCATACTCTGTCAAGATCCACAAAGAAGGTATAAGAAATAGTCGCTTTAAGGGACTTAATGCTTTTCTATTGTTGATGAATTTTAGTAAAAGACTAAAGAGAACAACATAGGAGGCGGTGTAAAGCGTAACTATTATCAGGCCGAAGGCGGTAGTAAAATAGAGCCAGTAAAGGCCGGCTCCAAAAAAAACTATACCGCACAAGGCCGACTTCTTCAGGAGGAACTTATAGTTGTCCTCTCTTTCGATAACTATAAGAAGCGGTACCAATCCAAACCAGACAAACCAATCTAATCCAAAATTCAGAAATGATAAAGAGAGGAGGATGCCGGAGGCAAAAGATAGAACTATTCCTTTTTTGTTCGTCAACGTCCGCAGCATTTCTTGTACTTCTTGCCGCTGCCGCAGGGACAGGGGTCGTTTCTTCCAACCTTTTCTTCTGTTCTTTTGTAAGTCTCAGGCTTTTCTTCTTGAGGAGCCCGGCCCATTGCTTCAGGCGGCCCGGACACGCCCTGAGGAAGCTCTCTTTGAGGCGGCCGTTGAGAAAACTGGTCAAGTTCCGAATGTTCAAAACTCTGCGGTATGGCGTCGAAAACCGCGGTTCTTCTTTGGCCGGTAACTTGCTGAACCTTAAAGATAAATTCTGTCAGCTCCTCTTTGATGTTATGTATCATCTCAGCAAACATTTCATAGCCTTCTTTTTTATAAGCCACCAAAGGATCTCTCTGTCCATAACCTCTTAAGCCGATACTGCCTCTTAAGTCATCCATCGCGTAAAGATGGTCCTTCCACTTGGCGTCAACTATTTGAAGCATAACCACCTTCTCCAGAGAGCGCATCCTGTCGGCGCCTATCTGTATTTCTTTTGCCTCATAGGCTTCTCTGAGTTTATCCAGAATTATTTTTCTGATTTCTTCTTTCTTTTTATCTTCACGGCTAATGCCGAAAATATCAACGCTATAGGTTGAATAAAGCCACTCACCAAATCCCTTATAGTCCCACTCCTCCGGCAGGACGTTGGCATTTAGATAAATATCTATCTTATCATTCAGGATATCTTCCAGCATACCGGCAATATGTTCTTTCAGGTTTTCTCCCTCCAGCACCATACGCCGCTGTTCGTATATCACCTCTCTCTGCTGATTCATAACATTATCATATTCCAAAAGCTGTTTTCTGATATCGAAGTTATACCCCTCCACCCGCCTCTGAGCCCTTTCAATAGCCCTGCTTATCAGGGGATGTTGGATGACCTGGCCTTCTTCCATGCCAAACTTCTCCATTATACCGGCTATCCTTTCAGAGCCGAAAATTCTCATCAGGTTATCTTTTAAGGAGAGATAAAACTTCGATTCACCCGGCACGCCCTGGCGTCCGGCACGGCCTCTTAACTGATTATCTATTCTTCTTGATTCATGCCTTTCCGTCCCCAAGACACACAGCCCGCCAAGCTTCATAACCTTATCCCGTTCTTCAGCTACCTCATGTTCAAATTTCTTTATAAACTCCACCTTTCTTCGTTCGTAATCCTCAGAGTGCCGCTCCACTTCCTGCTGTTTTAAAAGGTCATCAGCCATATACTCAGCATTTCCGCCAAGTTTTATATCGGTACCCCTGCCCGCCATATTGGTGGCAATTGTCACCGCCTTATATTTACCTGCCTGGGCAACAATGCTGGCTTCCATTTCGTGGTATTTGGCGTTAAGCACCTTATGCGGTGTATTTCTTTTCTTTAAAACAGCGCTTATCATTTCTGACTTTTCAATCGATATGGTTCCGACTAAAACAGGAACGCCCTCCTCATACTTCTGAGTTACTTCATCGCAGAGAGCCTCAAACTTCTCTCTTTCAGTTTTATAGATAACGTCAGCCAAATCTTTTCTGGCAACCGGTCTATTGGTGGGAATGGAAACAACATCCAGCTTATAAATATGGTGAAATTCGTTGGCTTCGGTGGCTACCGTTCCGCTCATACCGGACAACTTTTTATACATCCTGAAATAATTCTGAAAAGTTACCGTCGCCAGGGTCTGATTTTCTCTCTCTATCTTCATGCCTTCCTTAGCCTCTATTGCCTGATGCAAGCCGTCCGACCAGCGCCTGCCCGGCATAAGGCGCCCGGTAAAATCGTCAACGATTAAAACTTGTCCGTCTTTTACAACATAGTCAGTGTCTCTTTTAAAATTATTATGGGCGCGCAGTGCTTGATTTACGTGGTGCTTGTACTCCATTGTGTCAATATCATGCAGGCTCTTTAAGCCCAGAAGCCCGGCCGCTTTTATCTCACCCTGCTCTGTCAGATAGCAATTTTTCGACTTTTCATCTATAACATAATCACCGCTCTCTTCCTTGGTCTCTTCATCAAAGGCGCCTTCTTTCAGGCTTGGAATAATTTTGTCTATCTTGTAATATTTGTCTGTTGACTCCTCAGCCGGCCCCGAGATAATTAAAGGCGTCCTGGCCTCATCCACCAAAATACTGTCTACCTCATCAACTATGGAAAAATGGAAGCCTCTCTGCATCATTTGGTCCTTCTCATTAACCATATTATCTCTTAAATAATCAAATCCAAACTCATTATTAGTACCGTAAGTAATCTCACGATTATAAGCCTCTTTCTTTTCATCCGGCCTCATATCATGTCCAATGGCTCCAACCGTCAAGCCGAGAAATTCGTATATGGGGGCCATCCACTCGCTATCCCTCTTGGCCAGATAATCGCAGGTAGTCACTACGTGGACCCCCTCGCCGACTAAGGCGTTTAAATAAGACGGCAGAGTAGCTGCCAGGGTTTTACCTTCACCGTTAGCCATCTCGGCAATATTACTCTTATGAATAACATAGCCTCCGATAAGCTGACTGTCATGGTGGCGCTGGCCAAGTGTCCTTTTGGCGGCCTCCCTCACAATCGCGAAGGCCTCAGGCAGTATCTCATCCAAAATAGCTTCCTGCCTTGCCAATAACTCCTTTTCACTTCTGTCTAATTCAGCCACAAAAACATCCCTTTCTCCAAGGGACGCCTGCCTTATCTTATCTTTTACTTCGGCTATCTTGCTTTTTAATGACGCGCTCTCCTCGCGAAGGCGTTTTTTATACTGAGCTGTCTTATTCCGAAGCTCATCGTCACTTCGCTTAGTGATCTCTTCTTCAAGGCTGTTGATTTTCTCAACAACAGGCAAAATGCGTTTGACGGCGCGTTCATTGGCGGTTCCGATTATTTTATTCACTATAAAACTAAACATAAATTACCACTTTCTCCCTGCCTTAAAAGGCCCTTTGTTCTTTTCCTTAACTTACAAGATTTTAACACAGAGATAATTAGATGTCAATTAACTCCATTCATCTCTTTGCTCTCTTTAAATAGGCTTCAATAAAAAGGTCTATGCCGCCGTCTAAAACCGCTGAAGTATTGCCCGTTTCTTTATTGGTGCGGTGGTCTTTTACCATATTATACGGGTGGAGCACGTAAGAGCGTATCTGAGAACCCCAGGCAATTTCATCCTTCCCGCCGTAGTGCTGAGTAAATTCTTTTTCCCGCTTTTCCTTTTCCGCCTCGTAAAGCTTTGCTTTTAAGACTTTCATAGCCGTCGCTTTATTTTGATGCTGAGAACGCTCATTCTGGCACTGGGTGACAATGTTGGTAGGCAGGTGGGTAATTCTGACCGCTGAGTCGGTAACGTTTACGTGCTGGCCGCCAGCCCCTGATGAGCGGTAGGTATCTATTTTTAAATCTTTAGGATTTATTTCAATCTCTATGTCTTCTGAAACTTCCGGAATAACATCAATGGAGGCAAATGATGTATGACGCCGGCTATTGGAATCAAAGGGAGAAATTCTCACCAGGCGATGAACTCCTTTTTCCGCTTTTAAATAACCATAGGCGTAATCACCCTTTACAATCAAAGTAGCGCTTTTTACACCGGCCTCTTCACCGGGCAGTAAATCAACCGTCTGCAGTGAATATCCCTTATTCTCCGCCCAGCGGCTATACATACGCAGAAGCATCGCGGCCCAATCACAGGACTCCGTCCCCCCGGCGCCGGCATGAATGCTGATAATAGCATTATTGGCGTCGTGCTTTCCGCCTAAAAGGCGTTTAAACTCCAGCTTTTCGAGTTTGCCCTCTAAGCCTTTTATTTCTTCTTCAAGGTGGTTAATGCTTTCTTTATCATTGTCTTCTGTTATCTCAACCAACTCCGATAAATCACGGCACTCCCCCCTCATTTCCTCCCAGCCGGAAACCGTATTCTTAATATTTTTTAACTTCTTTGAGACCTCCTGCGAATTATCTTTGTTCTTCCAGAAGTTGGCGTCAGCCATTGTCTCTTCCAGCTCTATTATCTTTTTTTTCTTTTTGTCTAAGTCAAAGATACTCCCTTGCTTCTTCAAGCCTTTTAGATATCCCGCTTAACCTATCTTTCAAATCATCTCTCATAGTATGTCCCTTATGTCTTCAACAGCTCCATCGAACCAAATCTTTTACCCTTCTCTTTGGCGGCTTTTGTAAATATCACCAGCTTGCCCTTTGCTATTATCTTTTGTTTTAAGAGAAAGTTAATAATATCCTCGGGCCTTTTTTTAGTACCGCTGAAAAGAACCGGCCTGACACCCCAGTACAAAAGAAGCTCGCCGGCAACTTTTTTACTGCCTGTTACCGCGATAATTCTGTCGTAAGGCCTGAATTTGGCAACAACTTTAGCCGTCACCCCTTCTTTCGTATAAACAACAATGGCATCTAAGTCTATCAGTTGAGCAAAACTCCTAACGCTAAAACCCACCGCCTCCGATATTTCACGCCTCGGGCATATCTGTCTTTTAGAGAGCAGGTTGTCATAATCAAACGACTCTTCCGCGTTAGTAATAATTTTATGCATATAGGAAACGGCGGCGGCGGGAAACTTTCCTATGGCCGTTTCTCCTGAAAGCATAACTAAATCAGTTCCGTCAATAACGGCGTTGGCTACGTCGGCCACCTCCGCCCTTGTGGGTCTTTTGTTATTGGTCATAGACTCCAGCATCTGAGTGGCAGTTACCACCGGCTTACCGTAACAGTTGCACTTATGAATAATATCCTTCTGAATGAGCGGGACTTTTTCTAAAGACAAACTTACGCCCATATCCCCCCGGGCAATCATAACGGCATCCGCCGCCTCTATAATCCCGTCAATGTTTTTTATTCCCTGAGGGTCTTCTATTTTGGCTATAATAGGAACAGTCCGCTTCAATTTTTTCATTATGCTTTTTAGGGCCCCTATATCATCCGGAGACCGGACAAAAGACTGAGCTACATAATCCACGCCCATTTTAAGCCCAAACTCCAAGTCCCTTTTATCCTTATTAGATATGGCCGGAAATTTAAAATTGGCCTGCGGAATATTTATACCTTTGTTTTCCTTTAACAGCCCGCCCGAGACAACCTCCGCCTCAACATTATCCCTGTTCACCTTTTTTACTTTAAGAGAAATATTTCCGTCATCTATATAGATTTCATGTCCCTTAGACAAATAACCTTCAAAGCCGGAATAGGAGACGGTTATCAGATTTTCATTTCCCTCTACCGCTTTAGAGCTGACAAAAATAGTCTCACCGCGCTTTAAATGAATAGGCCGGCCGCCTTCAAACTTTCCCACACGTATACGGTGGCCTTCCATGTCCTGAATAACCCCAAGGGATCTATTAAAGTGTTTTGCCGCCTTTTTTACCAGCAGAAACCTTTTCTTGTGCTCCTGATGACTGCCGTGTGAAAAGTTAAGGCGGGCTATATCCATACCCGCCTCTACCAGATTTTCTATCTGTCTTTCATCATTAACAGCCGGGCCCAAGGTGCAGATAATTTTGGTTTTTCTTCTATGTCTTTTCACTAATTTTTCCCTTAGCCTTTTACTGCATTTTTTCAACGGCACTTGAAATAATCGGCAGAACGCCCTGAACCTCTTCTTTCGTCAGGCGCCCCAACTTAGAGTACTGCCACTGTCCGTCAGCATTCTTAAACTCTCTGGCAATCTGCAGTTTTGCCTCAGCATTGTTATAAGAATACACCCCGATAACAATCTTCGTATTGCCAAACTCCTTCGCTTCTTCAAAAACCGCCTTATCCAATTCCTTATCATACGGCATTTCATCCACCCCCTTTAATAGTCCCGCCGTGGCGGGACGAATTAACTCCGAAGCTTAAAGGTAAATTATCATAGAAAATTTACCTTTGTTTAAGCAAGGAGCCCATTAACTTCCTTAATTAATCCCTATAAATCGTACAAGGATTTATAAAAAATTCTCCTTTTTGCACCAACTGACCGGAATCTTTTCCAGGTGGCCGTATTTTCTATACAATAGATAGCTATTTTGACAGCCAAACTCATAAAGTTCTTTCGTCAGTTTAACATCCTGCCTGCAGTAATCAATGAGTTCATCTATCCGGCCGCTCCGCCAAAATTTAACCGCCATCAGCCCATCAGCGCTTTTTTTACTGCCCAGGGTAGCCTCAGCCAGGTAATCTAACTTTATGCGCCTGCCTAATGAAGCGTGAACCTTATAGAGAATGTCTAAAGTCCGAACTTCATCAAGCGGCTCCTTAAAGTACTTCTCAAGCACCGGATAGTCAAACCCTTTGATATTAAAGCCGATGACCAGCTCTGCCGCCTTTAATAAAGGCAAGAACTCACCAATGTTTTCTTCCGTATAAACTCTATAACTATTATCTTTGTAGAAGTAAGCCACAGCCACTGACAAAAGCAGCTTGGCACAGCCGCCATTACCTACATCCGCAAATGTATTCTGGGTTTCAATGTCAAAGACGATTACGTCCTTTTCTACCTTCATATCTTCACCGGCACTTTAAAGTGAACCGTCTTTTTGTTTGTTGTTTCACCGCTCACTATTTCTATATCACTTTTACTAATCTTGAAATGTTCAGCCAAAACCCGAACAACCTCTTTATTAGCCTTGCCCTTTTCCCTCTGAGCACCAACATAAACCTTCAAATAATCGCCTTCACTTTTCACCATATTTTTAGCGGCATTAGCCACCACCTTCACCTGAACATTCATATTGGCCCCCTTAATAGTCCCGCCACGGCGGGACGAATTAATCCCAAAGCTTAACTAAGGGACAGTTTATTTTTACTCAAAGTATTAGGGCATATCTGGCTATACGGACAATATTGGCAGGCCAGGTAAGCGGGTTTTGCCTTAAAATCCTGCCTTCGTATGCCGCCCGACACCTCCTTAATTTTCTCAAGGATATTATCCATATCGTCGTCTGTTTTTTCCGCCCTGCCTATCAGTCCGGACTCTAAAAAATGCAGCTCTACCCTATCCGGCAGCCTGCCTCTCTTTTCCCTGTATGCCAGCGCGTAGAGTCCAAGCTGGACGCTGTCTTTAGTTTTTTTATCCGCCTTCTTCTGCTCCCGTACGCTCGAGGACTTGTAATCAATAATTACCGCCTCATC